>JAFEGC010000403.1 GCA_018240265.1 Pseudomonadota bacterium
CACCGACCCGAGCATCGTACCCGGTGCGGCGCCGGGCAACCCCGCGCCCCCCGCCACCGGTCCGGGCAACTGATCGGGGCGATCCGGGCGGACTGACGCCTCCCGCCACCGGTCCGGGCGACGATCATCCCGATCCGGGCGGCCCGCCGGCCGCCTCCGCCGGCAACCTCTGCGCCACCAGGGTAAGCAGGCGCTGCAAGGCGCCGCGATTGGCCGCCACCACCGAGCGCCCGAGGGCCCCGATGCGCGCGCTTTCACCCGGCTCCATCAACCAGCCGCTGATGGCCGCTGCCAGCTGGATGGCATCTTCCACGCGCACCGCGGCGCCGCTGTCGAACATGCGCTTCGCCACGTCCACACTGTTGCTCTGGTGCGGACCCGTGGCCACGGGCACACCGAGCGCGGCCGGCTCCAGCAGGTTGTGGCCGCCGATGGGCGCCAGACTCCCGCCCACGAACGCCGCCTGGGAGGCGGCATAAAAGGCAGCAAGCTCTCCGACGCAATCCAGCAGCAGCACCTCGGTTTCCGGCTGCACCGCCTGCGCCGCGCTACGGCGCACGAAGTTGATGGCCCGGCGTTCGAGGAGCGAGGCCACCGCATCGAAACGCTGCGGATGCCGCGGCGCCAGCACCAGCAGCGCATCGGGCACGGAGGCGCGCACCAGCGCATGCGCATCCAGCACCCGTTCCTCCTCCCCGCCATGCGTGCTGCCCGCGGTCCACGCGGTACGCCCGCGCAGCACGGCCGTGCGCAGCTCGACGCCGCGGCTGCGCACATCGCCATCCACCGAGACGTCGAATTTCAAGTTGCCAGCCACCAGCACCTGCGCCGCCGGCGCGCCCAGCTCGCGGAAGCGCTCGGCGTCCGCTTGCGTCTGCGCCGCCACGGTGATGCCATCGGCGAGCATGGGCCGCGTCAGCGCCCGCAGCCGCCGGTAGCGCGGCCAGGAACGCGCCGAAATGCGCGCGCTGGCGATGATGCGAGGCACGCTGCGCCGCGCGCATTCGCGGTGCAGGTTGGGCCACAGTTCGGTTTCCATGAAAATGGCGAGCCGCGGCCGGACGCGATCGAAGAAGCGGGCGACGCTGCGCGGCGTGTCGTAGGGACCGTAACGCACGTCCACCCCCGCCGCCTCGAACAGCTCGCGGGCGCGGCGCGCGCCGGTGGGCGTCGCGGTGGTGAGCACCAGCGGCCAGTCCGCATACTGCCTGCGCAGCGCGCGCACCAGCGGGGCGGCCGCACTGACCTCGCCCATCGACACCGCATGCACCCAGATGCAGCCGCGCCCCCGGATACCCTCGCCGCGGCCGAAGCGCTCCGCCCAGCCCGAACGGTAGGCGGGATCGGACAGCGAGCGCCACAACACCTGGCCGAAGGCCACCGGTGCCGCGAGACAGGCCAGCAGGGTGTAGAGCAGATGCATGCTCAGTATCCGCCCTCCTGCCCGCCGTAGCCCTGCAGCAGTTCGCGCCACTGCGGTTCGCCGAAGCGCCCCACAGGCAGCGCGGCGGAAATCTTGAACAGCGAGCGGCGCAGCCGCGCGAGGTTCCGGCGCTGCCACGGTGCGCTGACGCGGGCATGCGCGGCGGAGGCGTGCCCGGCGTGGAGACGCCCGCGGTCGAAGTCCACCACGCTGACCACCCCGCCCGGGCCCAGCAGGATGTTGTGCGCGTTGAGATCGGCATGATCCACGCCGCGCGCGTGCAGGCGCGACACGGCCGCGCCGACCCCGCGCCAGGCCGGCAGCGCCAGCGCCGCTGTGGCCAGGCAAGCGCTCAGCGGCACGGCATCGGCAATGCGCCGCGTGATCAAATCGCAGCGGTAGCCCCACCCCTGACGCACATAATGCGCCGCGATGGGCTCGGGAACCGGCAAGCCCCAGGCGTACAGGCGCAAGGTCAGGTGCCATTCGGCAAAGGCGCGCACGCGCGACTCGCCCAGCCAGAAAAACCGGTCATCCAGGAATCGTCCCGGCAAGCCGCCGCGGCGGTAATGGCGCAGCACCCAGTGGTCGGCACCCTGGCCCACGAACCAGGCGCTGCCGCGCCCACCGGACACCGCCGCGAGCGCGCCACGAGCGCGCCACCAGGCCGGATCGAACAAGGCTTCGCCTGCGGATTCGAGTAAACTCGCGGCGTTGGCGGCAAACAGCACGGCGCCGCGCGCCGTTCGCCGGGTTTGCCCCTGCTCCACACCACGCGGCGCCGAAGCGACGATCAACGGATGACCTTGAGGTTCGAAACACCGCCGGCGAGCGTCTGCCTGCTGCGGATATCCGCCATCGGCGACACCTGCCATGCGCTGTATGTGCTGCGCGCATTGCAAGCGGCGTGGCCGCAAACGCGTTTTACGTGGATCATCGGCAAGCTCGAAGCCAGATTGATGGTGCCGCTGCTGCCCGAAGTGGAGTTTATCATTTTCGACAAGCGCGCGAGCCTCACCGAGTGGCGCCGCATCCGCACGCTTCTCGCACCGCGCCGCTTCGACCTGCTGCTGCATC
>JAFEGC010000404.1 GCA_018240265.1 Pseudomonadota bacterium
CGGCGCGGTGGCGCACATTGCCGATGTACTCAACCTGTCGCGCGCCGAGGTGCACGGTGTGGTGACCTTCTACCATTTCTTCCGGGAACACCCACCCGGAAGACATACTCTGGAAGTGTGTCGGGCCGAAGCCTGCCAATCCATGCATTCGGAAGTGTTGATCGAGCATCTGAAGCAGCATCTGGGTGTGGACTTCCATGGCACCACCGCCGACGGCGGGGTCACGCTCCTGCCGGTGTACTGCCTGGGCAATTGCGCCTGCTCACCGGCGATGATGCTGGACGGCGAGCTGCATGGCCGGGTAACGCCGCAGCGCGCCGATGAGCTGCTGGCTGAGCTGACATGAGTATGACCGTCTACGTGCCGGCGGATGCCTCCGCGCTGTCTCTAGGCGCGGGTACCGTGGCCGCGCGCATCGGCGTGGTGGCGCGCGAGCGCGGGCTTGCCGTGAACCTGGTGCGCAACGGCTCGCGCGGCATGTTCTGGCTGGAGCCGTTGGTGGAAGTGGTGTGCGGTGGCGAGCGCATCGGCTACGGACCGGTGAGCGCAGCCGACGTGCCCAGCCTGTTCGACGCGGGGTTTCTGACCGGCGGGGTGCACCCCTTGCGCCTGGGCCCGGTGGAGGAGATTCCCTATTTCAAGAACCAGCAGCGCCTGACGTTCGAGCGCGTGGGGCGCATCGATCCGCTGTCCATAGACGACTTCCTCGCGCATGGCGGTTATGCCGGTCTTGCGAAGGCACTGACCATGAGCGGCGTCGACATCGTGCAGGCGGTGACGGACTCGGGCTTGCGCGGGCGGGGCGGGGCGGCGTTTCCCACCGGCATCAAGTGGAAGACGGTGCTGGATCAGACGGCGGAGCAGAAGTACGTCACCTGCAATGCCGATGAGGGCGATTCGGGCACGTTCGCCGATCGCATGCTCATGGAGGGCGATCCGCTGATCCTGATCGAGGGCATGACCATTGCCGGCATTGCGGTGGGCGCGACCCAGGGGTTCATCTACTGCCGCGCCGAGTATCCCCACGCAGCGCGTGCGCTGCGGGCGGCGATCGCGGCGGCCTACGCGCGCGGGTATCTGGGCGAGAAGGTCTGCGGCAGCGACCAGCGCTTCGATCTCGAAGTGCGTCTGGGCGCGGGCGCCTATGTCTGCGGCGAGGAGACCTCGATGCTGGAAAGTCTCGAGGGCCGCCGCGGCGAGGTGCGGGTACGGCCGCCGCTTCCGGCCATCGCCGGGCTGTTCGGCAAGCCCACGATCGTCAACAACGTCGTGTCGCTGGCGAGCGTGCCGCTCATCCTGGCCAAGGGGGCGCACCATTACCGCGACTTCGGCGTGGGCCGCTCGCGCGGCACGCTGCCCATACAACTGGCTGGCAACATCAAGCGTGGCGGGCTCATCGAGCTCGCCTTCGGCCGTTCCATCCGCGAGTTGCTGTACGACTACGGCGGTGGTTCGGCTTCGGGTCGGCCGATTCGCGCCGTACAGATCGGCGGCCCGCTGGGCGCCTATGTGCCGGCCTCGCAATTCGATACGGTACTGGATTACGAGGCGCTGTCAGGCATCGGCGCGCTGCTTGGCCACGGCGGCATCGTGGTGTTCGACGACACGGTGCAGATGGCGAAGATGGCCCGCTACGCCTTCGAATTCTGTGCTCAGGAGTCCTGCGGCAAGTGTACGCCCTGCCGCATCGGTTCCATCCGCGGCACCGAGGTCATGGACCGGGTGCTGGCCGGCCAGAATGTGGATGCCAATCTTGCGTTGGTGGCCGACTTGTGTGAAACCATGCTGCATGGCTCGCTGTGCGGGCTGGGTGGCATGACCCCCTTTCCCGTGCAGAGCGCACTCAAACATTTTCCCGAGGATTTCCACCATGTACGCCATTGATTATCGCGATATGGGAACACCGCCGGCCGCGGTGCCGCGCGATCGGCTGGAGGCGGCCACGGTGAGGCTGGAAATCGATGGTCAATCCGTCTCCGTTCCGGAAGGTACGTCCATCATGCGCGCCGCCGCGCTGTGCGGCGTCTCGGTGCCCAAGCTGTGCGCCACCGACAATCTCAAGGCTTTCGGTTCCTGCCGCCTGTGCCTGGTGGAAATCGAAGGCCGCAAGGGATACCCCGCCTCCTGCACCACGCTGGTGAGCGAGGGCATGAAGGTGCGCACCCAGAGCGACAAGCTCCTGCAGCTGCGCCGCGGCGTGGTCGAGCTGTACGTGTCGGATCATCCGCTGGATTGCGTGAGCTGCCCGTCCAACGGCCATTGCGAGCTGCAAGACATGGCGCAGATCGTAGGCATCGAGGAAACGCGCTACGGCCTGGCCGGCGAGCGGCATCAGGGACTGCCCAAGGATGAGACCAACCCGTATTTCACCTTCGATCCCAACATGTGCATCGTGTGCTCGCGCTGCGTACGCGCCTGCGACGAGGTTCAGGGAACGCTGGCGCTGACCATCCAGTCACGCGGCTTCGAGTCCAAGGTGGCAGCGAGCCAGAACGAGGA
>JAFEGC010000405.1 GCA_018240265.1 Pseudomonadota bacterium
ACTCCGCGGCCGCGGAGTCATCGCCGATGAGCCGCATCCGCTGGCGCATCTTCGGTTTCCTGTTTACCTTCGCCTTCATCGGTTACTTCCAGCAAAAAAGCATCACCGTGGCGGCCGAGCGCATGATGCCAGAGTTGCATTTGTCGCAGCAGCAGATCGGCTGGATCATGCAGGCATTCGTGCTCGGCTACACGCTTTTCCAATTGCCGGGTGGGTTGTTAGGGCAGAAGTTGGGAGCGCGGGTGGCGTTCACTGCCATCGGCACCGTGGCGTTCATCGCCATGCTGGCCACGGCGCTGGCGCCGTACCTCATCGCCGGCGCAGCCTTGTTCCCGGTCCTGCTGGGCGCTCAGCTTCTGCTGGGTCTGGCGCAGGGCGGCATATACCCAATCTCGGCCGGCACCTTCGAAAGCTGGTTTCCGCCCCGACATTGGGCCTGGGTGCAAGGCCTGCAATCCATGGGTTTGCAGATCGGTGCGGCGATGACGCCCCTGCTCATCGCACCGCTCATGTCCGCGTTCGACTGGCAGCATGCCATCCTCTATACGACCTTGCCGGCGTTGCTGGTCATCGCCGGCTGGGCCTGGTATGCGCGCGATACGCCGCGGGAACATCCGCAGGTACGGCCTGCCGAGTTGATCGAAATCGGCGATCGCTTCCCTGAGCAGGGTCATCGGCGCTCGGTAGCTGCGCACCTGGCTGCATTGCTGCGCAGCCGCCATGTGCCGCTGCTGTTCATCTCCTATCTGTGCATGAACTACACCTTCTACCTGCTGGCCAACTGGGTATTCCTGTATCTGGTGCAGCAGCGGCATTTTTCGATCCTCGAGAGCAGCTGGCTGGCCAGCGTGCCTCCGCTCACCGCTGCCGCGGGTGCCGGCATCGGTGGATGGCTTGCCGGAATGGCCTGCCGGCGTTACGGCACGCGCTGGGGTTATCGACTGGTGCCACTCATCGCGATGCCGGCTGCCGGTCTGCTGCTGCTGATCGCGGTACATGCAAACAACGCCTACTTCGCCGTGTTCCTGCTGGCATCATGTTATGGTCTGGTGGAACTGACGGAAGGTTCTTTTTGGGGTGGCGCCATGAGCATCGGACGCGGCGATTCGATGATGGTCTGTGGCGTAATGAACACAGGTGGCAATCTCGGCGGCATCGTCGGCATTCCCATCGTGGCCTATTGGTCGGGCCAGCAACGCTGGGACGTGGCATTCTGGATCGGCACGGCCCTGGCGCTGGTCAGCGCCGTTGCTTGGCTGGCCATCGACACGCAAGCCGGCTTCGGGCCGGATCGGCAAGCGGTTTCTGAAGGTGTCGTGAACTGAGATCATCAATGGATGTCTCGATGCAAAACCCTGAGACGCCCCGGCGATCCGTGCAACTGCTGGAGCACCGTTCCATCGACTACGTGCCTTTGTCTGAGCGTCACGGTAAGGTCTGGCATCTGTGGCCGGTGTGGTTCTCCGGCGATGCGCACCTGGCAACGCTGGCCGCCGGCGTGGTGGGGGTGGCGCTCGGTGGGAACCTGCTCTGGTCGTCCGTCGCAGTGACGCTGGGCAGCGCCCTGGGCACCTTCTTCATGGCGTTTCATTCGACCCAAGGACCGCAGTTGGGACTGCCGCAGATGATCCAGTCGCGCCCGCAATTCGGCTATCGCGGCGCGCTGTTGGTGTGGTTGGTGGCATTGGTCGCCTACATCGGCTACAACGCCTTCAATCAACTGCTCGCGGCGCAGGCATTCCATCAGTTGGTGCCCTCGGTCCCGCCCAATTCGCACGCTACCATCATCCTGTTCAACCTCGTCGCGGTGTCGCTCGCCGTTCTCGGCTATGACCTGATCCACATCGCGCAGCGCTGGATTGCCTTCATCATGATCGGCATGCTGGCGCTGTTCACGGTGGCGATCGGCTTCCATGAGGTCTGGCCGGCGGATGCCTTCGACCTGCACGCGTTTCATGGCGTGCCGTTCCTCGCGGCGTTGTTCGCCGCGGCTTCCTACCAACTGAGCTGGTCCATCTATGTCTCGGATTATTCGCGTTATCTGCCGCGCGACGTGTCGGTGAGCGCCTCGTTCTGGTGGACCTACATCGGCGCCTTCATCGGCGGCACCTGGATGATGCTGGTGGGCACCACGGCCGCGTCCCTGATCCCGGTGCGCAATGTCGCCGAGGCCATGCAGCGAGCCGCCGATGCCGCCTTTCCCGGCCTCGGCACACCGCTGGTGGTTGCCTCGATGCTCGGCCTCGCCACGATTTCATCGCTCAATTTCTACGGCGCATCGCTCACGCTGCTGGGCATCGTCAGCTCCTTCGGCAAACTGCGCCTCACGCTGGCCAAGCGCCTGGCGAGCCTGCTGCTGCTCGCTGTCGTGGCCACCGGCATCGCGCTGGTCGCTTCACACGACTTCATCAATTCATTCGAGGTATGGTTGGCGGTGCTGCTGTACCTGTTTACGCCCTGGACGGCCATCAACCTGGTGGACTTC
>JAFEGC010000406.1 GCA_018240265.1 Pseudomonadota bacterium
AAGAGGCGGTAGGCACCCCTTATAATGACCCGATGACCATCCAGTGCGCAGCGTCAGGGCGAACCTGCGAATGGGCGAAAAGTCACGAGGCCGGCTGATGAGAGCACTCTACGAAAAGACCATCGCCTTCATCCTGCAATACATCGACGAACACAAGCGGGGGGAAGGCGATCAGCTCCCGACCGAGCCGAAGCTTGCAACGCAGGCCGGCGTCAGCCTGGTCACCGTGCGCCGCGCCCTGCAGGAGCTTGCCACCCAGGGCATCATCCGGCGCGAGCAGGGACGCGGCACCTTCGTCGCACGCCCGCGGGTGCGCGCCGAAACCACCCGCATGGGTGGTCTGCGCAACAGTCTGCATCTGGATGCGCAGTCGCACCTGCAAACCCGCACGCTCGACTGCAGCGCGCGCCGCGCCAGTCCCGAAGAACGCAAGGCCCTCAATCTTCAGGACGGCGCGATGGTATGGGAGATCTCGCGTTTGCGCCTGCTCAACCGGCGACCCTTGATCTGGGAAATCTCGACCATTCCCAAACTGCTGGCACCGGACCTTGGCAGGTACCTCACGAGCCGCAACCGCCGCTCGCTCTACGACCTGCTCGAACAAGTCTATGGCCTGAAAGAAGTTCGCGAGGAACAGACGCTGCTGTGCCGGCCGGCGCAACCGCGCGAACAGGAACTTCTCGATCTGCTGCACTTCGAGTGGCTGGTCGAGGTATCCGGCATCAGCTACACCATACGCCGTCAGCCGATCGATGCCTTCCGCATGATGTTCGTGGCGAAGTCGTTCGCGTTCCGCATGGCCACGGCCCCGGCGTTCGCGGTGGAGGCGGTGGAACTGGCGTAGCGTTCAACGCCACCCGGCGCTACGCTCCAGCACCTCGCGCGCCAGCGGCACGGGTTCAGCTTCCGCCAGATTGGCCAGTAGCACCACGGTAAGCCCGCTGGCAGGATCGCGCTCGATCGCGGCGCGAAAGCCCTGCCAGGAACCGTCGAATTCAATGACCTCATGGCCGCGCAGACGCAGGTGATCCCAGCAAAAACCGTGCTCGGTGAGCTGGCCATCGCCGGTCGCGGTACGCGCCGACAGCTGCGCCCAGGAAGCGCCGGACAGCAGCGCGCCACGATCCATGGCGGCGATCCAGGCGCTCCAATCATCCAGCGACAGATACAGGCTCCCGTCGGCGGTGGAGTTGAGCGCAGCGGAAACGAAATCCTGGTTGCGGATGCCCCGCCCGGAACGCACATAACCCAGGGCGCGGTTGGGAATGATGTCGGTGTTGCTGATGATGCGCGCCGTGCGCATGTGGAGCGGCGCGAACATTTCCTGCGCCAGAAACTCAGCGTAGAAACGGCCAGTGATGCGCGTGATGAGAATGCCGGCGAGGATGTAACCTGAGTTGCTGTATTTCCAGCGGCTGCCGGGCGGAAAATTCAACGGATACGACTGCAACACCTTGACGAGTTCATCGTCCGTGTATTCGCGGCGCAGCTCGAAGACCTCGCCGCCGTCTTCCTCGGAGTCGTGGATACCCGAGGTATGATCCAGCAACTGCCGTACCGTGATCGGTGCCCACGCCGGCGGAACGCCCGGCAGGTAGCGGGAGATGGGATCCTGGAGCGAGACGCGGCCGCGCTCCTGCAGCAGCAGCATCGCCGCGGCGGTGAACTGCTTGCCGAGCGAGCCCGTCTGGAACAACGTGTCATGCTGCACCGGCACGCGATGCTCGACATCCGCCAGGCCATAGCCCGAACGGCGCTGCACCTTGCCGGGCCGCGTCATAAGCAATGCCATGCCCGGCACCTGGTCGCGGTGCATCGCAGTCTCGAGCAGGTCGTCGATGGCATCGCCATGGCAGGGCAGCGCCAGCAGCAACGCAACCGCGAACAGCAGCGCACTCGCCCGCAAAACCGTCATGCCTGCCCCAATTCAACTGATCATTGCAATGATAGCAGAATCGCCCTACATTTGGCAGGAAGCGACTCGGATCACACGGGCGGGGATGAAAACATGAGCAAAGTGCGTGCTGCCGGCGGCCAATGCGCGCGGGCACTGACCGTGGCGGGTTTGCTTGCCGCGGCCTGGATGCCGGGTCGGACCGGCGCGGCGCAGAGCCCGTCCGGCGACGCGAAAGCCTCCTCGGCGGACACCGAACTGGCCACCATCGTGGTCACCGGCTCCTACATCCGCCGCACCGACACCGAGACTCCCTCGCCCATCCAGACCATCAGCGCCGAAGACATCGCAAGAAGCGGCAAGGTCTCCATCGCCGACGTCATCCGCTCGGTATCGGCGGACAACAGCGGCTCGCTGACGCAAAATTTCAGCGGCGCGCTGGCCGGTGGCGCCAGCGGCATCTCGCTCCGTGGACTGACGCTCGATGCCACGCTGGTGCTGCTCGATGGCCATCGCATGGCGCCCTACCCGCTCGCCGACGACGGCCAGCGCCCGTTCGTGGATCTATCCTCCCTGCCGATGTCCATCG
>JAFEGC010000407.1 GCA_018240265.1 Pseudomonadota bacterium
GGCGCAGGCGCTGCGCGCCGGTGCGCTGGATGTGCATCAGCAGCGCCTGGTGAGTGCCGGCAAGGGCGAGAGCATGGAGGCCTTGTACGACTATGTGACCAGCGTACAGTTCGCACAGAAGATCCGCGCGGTGGTGGACTCCTTCAAGCGCATGCGCGAGGAATTGGAATCGGAAAAGACCACCACGCAGCAGCGCTGGGCGCGGCGCGAGAAGCAGATCACGCTGGCGCTGAACGAACTGATCGCCATCGCCGGCAACGTGCAGGGCCTGGCGAAGCAGGAATTGCCGGAATTGGAATTGCAGCCGCCCGATGACCTCGGAGCAGATGCTTAGCGTAGCTGGTTAATCTGACGCATCGGTGTTAGCGTGCGGGCATGTCCATGGGTCTGGTAACCGGCGAGCTTCAGTTGCGTAATCCACGCGAGCCGGATCTGTGCGTCGTCGAAACACGGGCGCTGGCGGATTCCGGCGCGCTGTTCCTGTGCATTCCCGAACACGTACGCCTGCAGCTGGGGCTTGAGCCCATTGGCTTCAAGGAAGTGACGCTGGCCGATGGCAGCCGCAAGCTGGTCCCTTACGTCGGACCCGTGGAACTGCGTTTCAAGAATCGCGTGGGATTCTGTGGCGCACTGGTGCTGGGCGACCATGTGCTGCTCGGGGCCATTCCCATGGAGGACATGGACCTGGTGATCCTGCCGCGCACGCGCACTCTGGATGTGAACCCGGACAGCCCGAACATGGCCTCGAGCATCGTCCAGTCGGCGGCTTGATCCTTTGCGCGCCGGCGCGCGGCCAGCCGCTCAACCCTTGATCGTGAAGCCGCCATCGACCACCAGCGTCGCGCCGGTGACGAACGAGGCCGCATCGCTCGCCAGAAAGTGGATGGCGGCGGCGATTTCCGCGGGCTCAGCCACGCGCCCGAGCAGCGCATAGCCGCGCGTGGCCTCGCGCAGCTGCTCCTGGGTCTGGCCGCGGGCGGCGGCGACACGCAGGTGATGGTCGGTCAGCGTCGCGCCGGGGCACACCGCGTTCACGCGCACGCCCTCGCGCCCGTGATCCACCGCCAGGCTCCTCATCAGTCCGATGACGCCGGCCTTGGTCATGTCGTACACGCTCATGCCAGGTGGCGAGCGCAGCGCGTTGATCGAGGACACGAGCACGATGCGCCCATCACCTCGCCCGATCATCGCGGGCAGCACGGCGCGGCAGGCATTGGCCACGCCCTTGAGATTGACCGACACCAGCCGGTCCCAGTGGCTCTCATCGGCTTCGAGCAGGCGCGCCGCCAGTTGCACGCCGGCATTGCCCACCAGCACATCGATGCGGCCCCAGCGCGCCAGCGCCCGCTGTGCCGCCGCCTCGCAATCGGCCCGGCTCGATACGTCGCATCCGATCCCGAGGCATTCGATGCCGTGCTGCGCGCCAGCCCGCTCGGCGGCTTGCGCCGCGGCCTGCGGGTCGAGATCGGCGGCCAGCACGTGATGCCTTTGTGCTGCGAAATAATCCACGCAGGCCCGACCGATGCCGGCGCCGCCGCCGGTGACCAGGCAGACGCGGGCGCCGCTCATGTTGGTCGAGGTGCTCTGGTGCACGGCTCAGCTCTCCGGCGGGGCGGCATCCAGCCCGCGACTCCACCAGTCCGAGCCGGCCACGCCGCGCAGGAAGGCATCGCGGGTGGCATCGTCCTGCGCCCACATCGTCGATAGGACGCGGCGCGCGATCTCGTCGGCCGGCCAGCGGAACTGACTGCCATCCGACCGGACGATCTCCACCAGCAGCCGGCCGATGTGGTCGGGGTCCATGGCCTGCGACAGACGCCGCGCCAGCTCGCGCTGGCGGTGTTCGATCAGGACACGGTAGGGGGAGTGGACGGGATAATTCGCAGGCAGCAGCCCTGCCGCGCGCAGGCTAAAGTCCATGATCCGCGTGGCATACAGCCCGGCCTCGACCAGCGCGACGCGAATGTTCCAGCGATCGACCTCGTGCCGCAATGCTTCGGTGGCGCCTTCCAGCGCGAACTTGCTGCCGGCATAGGCGACGTCCCCCGGCAGCCCGGCAATGCCGGACAGCGAGCTGATCATGATGATGCAGCCGGCCCGTTGCGCGCGCATGTGCGGCAGTGCCGCGCGCGCCAGCAGCATAGGCGCCAGGTAATTGGTCTCCAGCACTTCGCGGATATCGCGCTCCTCCAAGTCCTCGAAGGCCCCGGCACGCAGGATGCCTGCGTTGTTCACCAGCACATCGATCCGTCCACACTCGCGCACGATCCGAGCAAGGAGTGGCACGAACGCGGCGCTGCGGGTGACGTCGAGTTCAACCGGGCGGATATCGAGCGATTCCCGGCGAGCCAAGGCAATGACCTCGCCGCCCTTGCCGGGATCGCGCATCGAGGCGTACACGGTGTCACCGTTGCGCGCGAAATGGCGTGCCGCCGCGGCGCCAAAACCGCTGCTGGAGCCCGTGATCAGGATCACGGACATG
>JAFEGC010000408.1 GCA_018240265.1 Pseudomonadota bacterium
CTGGTTCTGACTACACGGTGATCTGATCGACCAGCGCGAAGGCGCGACGTTGCAAATCCTCATCGGCGAACAGCAAGGGCCGCCAAGCCTCGATCATGTGCCACTCGACGTAGTAGCGCAGCATGCACAGGAAGATGTGCGCACGCACTCGGCTCTCGAGCCGGTGATGGACTGGGCGGATAATCAATAAGTCGCTTTCTGCATCAAGACATTGGAGTTGCCCGGGAAGGCTTGTCTCCTTTACGTCTCCGCGGGCTCATCAATCTGATGCCGCGGATCTGATCGCCTTGATTCGTTCGGCGATGAACGCCTGCCGACCCGGCGACTTCACAAGATCCGTGAATTCCTGCAGGCGCTGCCACTTGAAGCGACGAGGAACCGCAAGTTCAGGGAGCCTGTTGAACAGGCGCGATCGTCCTGGCGCGAGATAGAGCAGATCGAACAGCGCTTTCTCAGGGGTCGCGATCTTGGCATCGGAATGAGAGGACAGCTCGAAACCGATGAAGAGCTCCGGTGGCATCCGGTGGAAAGAGACGGCTCCCATCGGGGTTTTGAGACGACGCGTTCGCGCTGGTGTGATGGCATAGAGGGTCGAGGGAATCTGCTCGATCAGGCCATGGTGGAACAGCGCGGATTGCAGGGAGATATAGGCCGGGTGCGGCGCTGAAATCAGCTCTGGTAGTGCAAGACGGTCAATCTTCGGGTTCACTAGCCATCGACCATGGCTCAGATGGACGATCATCTCTGCGGCAGCGAGACGCCTGAGGATCGTGTTCGCGTTGCTGCTTGAAACCTGCAGCAGCGCCGCAACGTCGCGCGTTTCAACAGCTGGAGCTCCCAGGCTACGCAGCTGTTGCAGAGCTTCAATCTGGTTCATTGCCGTAGGGCCTCCAGGCCACCCACGACCTGCTCCTGCAGCTCGTTCCAGGCGCGCCTGCTTCGGTAGTGGTCCTGATACTCGGGCTCGAGATAGGCGAGGACCTGGCCGGCGAAGGCGTCGTAGTCCACCGCCAACGCATTCTCGATCGCGGCGGACAGGTGGGTTCCGGCTGTTGCGGGGAGCAGCTGCTCGGCTCCGCCAGCGTCCAGCAACAACTTCAGATCGAAGACGTCCCGCGACTGGATCTGCTCGCGCAAGGCCAGAGCTGAAATCTTCTGGGCGAATGCGGTATGCACGGAGTAGTGCGGCACGATTACCTGATAGAGCCGGTATGCCCGAATGATCCCGGCGTCGACGGGTTCCACTGCTTTCCCGCTGTCCAGTCCGCGCCGGGAGAATTCGATCTTGGTGGGCATCTGGGTACCGGATTCGATGATGCGCAGAGCCAATCGCCAGCGTTGCGTGGTCTCGGTCTGTTTGGTCTGGGCCGTACTGACCAGTTCGATTCCCTGAGTGCGCAGCGCCTGTGTGAATGCCGGCCCTTCGAGGACGCGATTCACGTTGTTCTTGAGTGTGCCAACGGCCATGGTCTGGATGTCCAGATCCATGTCTTCCGAGTAGCGGATGCTCTTGAGGAAGAACCGCAGGTTGCAGCCATCCTTGAGAGCAAAGATCGCTTTGTCTACGCGCGCGCCGAAGGCCCGCAGGAACAGCAGGTGGAAAATCTCGATGGCCTGGCGTTGGGCCCACATATGGGAACATTACGCCAAATCGACATATGTGTCGATACCACGTAATGTGAAATGGAGATCATTTTCAGAATGCGAGCTTCAGCTGTCTGTCGGTGACCCAATCAACGATGCCATGCCTTCTGATGCGATGGTGCTCGTGACCTCATCAAGGGCCAGTTGATCCGAATCGAACGGGGCATCCCGGACGGTCGAGTTACCGAACTCGTCTGCGACCTCCAGTATCCATTTCCCCGGATCGCCTCGGTAGATATGGACCTGGATCGTGTCTTTGCCTTGTGTGATCGATCGGGAAAGCGGCGACACTACGCGCTCAATCAGCCGTCGCGCTGACGGTTCGATCGCGCGCCACGCGCCGGTTCTTCTGCGCCTGCGCCGTGTCGCGCCAGCCGCGCGCAGCCACGACGAAGGCATCCTGCGCGCCGCGTCCTTGTTCGAGCGCCGGCAGCGTGGGCTCGATCTCGGCCAGCGCCGCGGCCGCCTGTCCCGCCTGCAACAGCGTGAAGCCGTAGATGGCATGCGCCTGTGCGGTCTTGATGCTGCCGGCCGGTGAGGTGGCGGTCCAGATGTCCACGGCCTGCTTGGCCAGGTGCTGCGCCTCCTCGGTGCGACCCTCCTCGGCCACCAGTTGCGCGTAGTACATGAGCGCGGAGGCGCGCCATTGATGCACTCGCGGCAGGGTCTTGTCGTACACCGCCAGTGCCTGGCGGAATTCGGACTCCGCCGCGTCCCTCTCACCCTTCTCGTGCAGCAGCAGTCCCAGACTGACGCGGCTGTAGGCCACGTCGAAATGTCCAGGGCCATGCAGCGAGAGCATGGTGGTGAGTGAACGGCGCAGGTAGCT
>JAFEGC010000409.1 GCA_018240265.1 Pseudomonadota bacterium
ACAGCACGAACAGCACCAGAATGAGAAGTGGTGTGGTCATCGGGCCTTCAATACATCTCGCGGGTGCGATCCGCGCCGACCGCTATGATGGCCGAAGCCCTCTGAAACGGCAAAGAGCGGGTCCGGGTAGGTCCGCCTGCGCGGTGCACGGCTCGCCGCTCAATTCTGGTAGGGGTAGTAACGGACGGACACCATGCCCACGGTCATGTGCGTATCGGGCTGCACGCCGTTCAATCCCGCCAACGCCTGCAGCTTGGTGTACGAGCCCTGCACGCCGATCTGCAAATAGCCGAGCGAGCCGCGGTAGGCCTTCCACCAGGCACCGATGGTTCCCTGCTGCACCTTGCCGTTGTTCGGTGCGCAGGTGCCGCCCTCGGTGGCGCAGCCGCTCAGGTCGAGCGCGGGACTGCCATAGCCCACGTAGCCGGTGAGCGCACCGGTGCCGTCAAGCACCGGGCTGTAGGCCGCGTCCACTTTCTCCTGACCGAAGTAGGCATACACGTCCAGCGTCGGATCGGGATGCGCCACCAGGCCCGCGAGCCAGGTGCCGCCCTTCAGCGGCACGATATCGCCCTGCGCGTCGAAGGTGGCATCCGACAATTGCGCCGAACCGTAGCGACCCACTCCCTTGCCGAACAGCGCGTTGGCCTGGAACTCCAGCACTTTCGGAATCAACGGCAGCAGCACGCCCACACCCCCGGCCAGCGCCGATTTGGAATCATTGTGGCCGGCGGCGGTCGCGCTGCCGATGGTGCGGTCCTTGAACCAACGGTTCACGCCGAACAGCTCGTAATGTCCCCAGCCCGGATCGAAGGCGAGTTTCAGCACCACGTCGGGAGCGGTATCGAACGAATAGCTGTTGGCGTTGTTGAACTGGCCGCTGCCGGTGAGTGTGCTGATCACGCCGGTGGGCGCCTTGCCGCCGAACAAGGTCTGCGGACTTTCCAGCGACAGACCGACCGATACCGCATCGCTGAACTTCTCTACCAGGCGGATCTGCGCGTTGCGCGTCCAGTTGAAGCCTGGAACGTACTGCGCGTCGATGGTCATGGGCACCAGTTCGCCGCGCGCGGCGATGCCCTTCTTGCCCGGGGTCAGCAGGCTCCAGTTCTGGCCGGCCAGAATGGAAAACCCCGAATTGTCGTTGGCGTATTGCGCATAGATATTGCGAATACGCAGGTTGTAGCTGTTGCTCTCCTTCGAGTTGGCCGTCTGCGCCGCGCCAAGGAAATCCATCTCGTAGTAGGCTTCGGCGTGGCGGCCGGAGTCGTTGGGACCTGCGATGAGAATCGACAGCCGGCTCTGACGCGCCGAGGCGCGGAACTCGTCCAGGTAATGGCCCGAGGCGTTGCCGTAGGGGATGCCGTTGAAGCTCGAGCCGACGTCGGTCTCCTCGTTGCGGCTACGGTACAGGCCGGCGAACTCGATGAAGCCGCCGAACTTGATGTTGAGCGGGCCGGCCTGGATGCCTTCGTACTTGTCGGAAGAGGCGCTGCGCGCGACCGGCGCCGCGGGAATCGCGGCCGCCTGCGCCGCCTGCGCCTCCATGCGGTCGATCTTCTGCTGCATCTCACGGATTTGCCGTTTCATTTCCTGGATGTCCGCGGAGCTGGACTGCGCGCAGGCAAGAGATGTCGACAAGACGGCGGCCACGGCCAGAACGCAGGGCAGCGTTCCCGCGGCGCGACCCGGGAGTAATTTGAACAACATGAGAACCTCGTATTTCATTCGGTGAATCGTCGGACATTCAGCTCGGCAAGCTAAGCCCCACGACGCCGGCCACCTTAGAGGTCCAAAGTGACAATCGTGTGACAGGCGCCGCGCGGCTCAGGCCGCCGGCAGCTCGACCGTGAAAATGCTGCCCTCGCCCACCGTGCTTCGTACGCTCAGGATGCCGCCATGCGCCTGGCAGATGGAGCGCGCGATCGCAAGCCCCAGGCCTGCGCCGCTCGCGCCGCGGTCGGTGGAAATGCGGTAAAATCGCCTGAACACGTCCTCCAACCGATCGGCGGCAATGCCCACGCCGGTATCCGACACGGTCAGGCGCGCACGGCCCGCGTGCACCTCGATCTGCACGCGCACCGCGCCGCCAGCATCGGTGTACTTGATCGCGTTGTCGAGCAGGTTCACCAGCACCTGCTTCAACCGGCCGCGGTCGCCGGGCACGAACACCGCGGGTCCGCGCGGCCATTGCAGGCTCACGCCCTTCTCCTCCGCCAAAAGCGCGATCTGATCCAGCGTCTCCACCGCCAGCGTGAACAAATCCACACGGGCATGCTCGCGCTTGCCCCATACGCTTTCCAGGCGCGAGATGGTGAGCAGATTCTCCGCCATGTCGCCCAGCCGCTTGGCCTCGTCCAGGCTGCTCGCCACCGCATCCTGCACCGGCGGCGGCAGCCCGGGGTGCTTGGCGACGAACTCCAGCTCGCCGCGAATGATGGACAGCGGCGTGCGCAGCTCATG
>JAFEGC010000040.1 GCA_018240265.1 Pseudomonadota bacterium
GTCGCAGCCTCGAAGGACGGAAACAGCCGGCTTTCCTCGGCATGAAAATGCCACTCGATGCCTTGAGTGAGCTGTTGGTAGGCGCTCAGCGCCGCTTCCCACGAGCCGTGGTGAACCTGCGTTTCCACTTTCGCGAACAGATCATCGCAGTGCTGGTGGTGATCGGTCATAATCTGAGTCAGTGTTTGAGTCATATCGCCATCCGCCGAAGCTGATGTGCGCACGCTACGCCGGCGCGGGTGTCGCCGCCTTGACGTCAATCAAGCCGTCCTGGGATCGAAGCCGGGCCTGATAGAATGCCGGCGACCGGCATGACGCGAACGGCTCGCCGGCAACCCCCGGGCTCAGGAATACGATTTCGCCATGAACCAGCAGCAGTTTTCGACGCTGCGCCAGCACCACTTGCTGGCCACACTCGACGAGCGGCAGTTCGAGCACATCGGCGCGGCCAGCCAGCTGATCGTGCTGGATGCCGAGCAGATGCTGTTTCAGCGTGGCGCGCCGGCGCGCCATTTCTACATCGTCATCGATGGGCAGATGAAACTGTGCCTGCAATCACGCGGCGGTAATGAGAAAATTGTGGGACTCATGGGCAGCGGCCAGGCATTCGCCGAGGCGCTGATGTTCGGCGAAAGCCGGACCTTTCCGGTCACCGCCATCGCGGTGATGAAAAGCACGCTGGCCGCTATCCCCAATGCCGAGTACCTGGGCACCCTGCGCGCCAGCAACGAAACCTGCCTGCGCATGCTGGCGGACTTAAGCTGGCGGCTGCATGCACACATCCGTGAGATCGAGGCGCTGTCGTTCGAGAACGCCAAGAACCGCGTCGTCAATCATTTGCTGAACCTTGCCGGCAACGCCGGCGTCGGCGCGACTAGCGTCACGCTGAACGAGACAAAGCAGTCGCTGGCGGCGCGCCTCGCCATCAAACCCGAAACCCTGTCGCGCACGCTGCGTACCCTGACCGATGAAGGCAGCATCCACGTCGACGGGCGCAACATCCGGATTCTCGACATGGCACGGCTCCGTCAGCCGGCGTGAGCGCCGCGCGCGGGCTTTCCCGAAACGGTCCAAGCGCCTATACTCCTGCTTATTCTCGACGAGAGATAGCAGGAGCCAAGTATGCCCGGAGAAGTCCGTGACGAATGGAAGGATCGGGAAATCACCGAGCATCTGTACCAGCAGGCCCGTCACCGCCTGCTCGCCAACGAACCGCTCCTGGCGCAACGGTCGAAGCAGGCGGCTCAGGCGTTGAGTGCCGGCGAGGTGCGGGCATTGCAGGCGGTGGGGTTGTCGACGATGCCCTTCGCGGGCGAGAAGACGCGGGATCCGCTGCTACGTTCCATCGGCGACTACATGGCGTTGCTCGAGACCAGCCTCACCACCGCTCAAGCGGCGAAACATCTGAAGGTCGATGTCAGCCGGGTGCGGCAGCGGCTGCGCGAGCGGAGCCTATACGGCATCGAGTACGAACGCGAGCATCGCCTGCCGCGCTTCCAGTTCGAGCGTGGCCGCGCACTGCCAGGACTCGCCGATGTGCTGGCGGCGCTGCCCGCGGGACTCAATCCGCTGGATGTGGCGGAGTGGTTTCTTTCACCACATCCCGACTTGGAAGCGCCGGGGCATGACGAGGGCATGAGCCCGCGGCAATGGCTGCTCGCCGGCCGGTCGATAGCGGCGGTCACGGCGCTCGCGAAGCTGTTCGAATAGCCATCGCGGCGTACGGCGCATGGCGAAGTCCCCGCATCCACCGGGAGTCGATGCGCTGGCGAGCACCGAGCCCGCCTGGCTAGCGCTTCCGGCTGGCACTATTCTCGCGCGCGTGTATTACACGCGCAGTCGGCATGCGCTCGCCTGGAATGCGTTCCGGCACGCGGGGCCGGTCGATGCGCGATGGGATCATCACCCGCCCAACGCCTCCGGCGAGCCCACGCCGCAGCGGCGCAGCATCTACTACTGCGCCACCGATGCGAAGACCTGTCTCGCAGAGTGCTTTCAAGTGACGAGGCGCATCGACCGGGCGTATCAGGCACCGTGGCTGGTGGTGTTCGAACTGGCGCAGTCGGTGACGCTGGTGAATCTGCGCGAAGATTTCGCCACCCGCATGGGTGCGTCCATGGCGATCCACTCGGGGAGCCGCGCACGCGCGCGGGCCTGGGCACGCGCGCTGTACGAGGCGTTCCCGCAGGCACAGGGCATCCTGTATGACTCGTCCATGAATAGCGGCGCGCCGGCCGTGGCGCTCAATGACCGCGCCGAAGCGTTGGAGATCTTTCCCACGCATCCGCTGCTGCACCGGGCGCTTGCGGACGATGCGATGGTGGATATGTTGAAGACGGCAGCAGCGGGTCTAGGGTATGGGTTGCGTTGATGGTGCTCTGCAGTTCGGAACTTCGCCCGGGATGAGTTTCACGGGCGGCGTCGCTTGCGCCACTCCGGGGACGAAGCCACGTTACACCAGCTCCAGCTTCACTTCGCGCCCGAGCGCTCGTGCTGCCTTGAACACCGTATCAAGCTGGATCTTATCGTTGTCCGGATCGAGAATGCGATCGAGTTGGCTGCGGCTCGTGTGCATCCGTTTGGCCATCGCGTTCTTGGTCAGGCGCTCCTTCTCCATCGCGTGCTCAAGCTGCCATGCGAGAGTGCGCTTGATCGCAAGCGCGCTGGTCTCCTCATATGTACCTTCGTCTTTCAGGAAACCCTCGAAGGACGAACCGATACGCCCCTTCTTCTTGCTGCTCATTTGCTGACCTCTTTCATTCGTTTCAATGCCAAATCCAAATCCGCCTTCGGCATCTTTTGCGTCTTCTTAATGAACCCGTGCAGCACCATCTTGTCGTCGGCGACGCAGAAGATCACGCGACCAAGCGCAGCCCTATGACTTCCGCCGGATTCTCCCGCATTGTTCAAGGCGAAGCCGGCTCCTCCAGCCCCTTGTCGTGCCGCGGCGTGGTGCCCGAGGTATTCACCAGCGCAACGCCGGTCAGCACCACGAGCATCCCGGCGAACTGGATGGGCAGGAGCTTCTCGTGCAGGAACACACCGCCCACCAGCGTCGCGATGGCGGGATTCACGTAGCTGAAGGTGCCGAGGATGGCAGGCGTGGTGTTGCGGGTCAGCCATCCGTAGGAGGTGTAGGCCAGTCCCGAACTGAACACCGCCAGGTACGCCAGCGCCAGCAGTCCGGGAACGTTTGGGTGCCACTGTGGCCACTCGCCCAGCAACCCCGCGATCGCCAGCTGCATGAGGCCGCCGGTGAACATCTGCAGGCCGATGAACATCAGCGGCCCGAGCTGCGTGTCCGCGTGCCGGTAGTACAGGGTGGCGATGGACCAGGCGAGGCAGCTGGCGAGCGTCACCATGTAGGGCACGGCGATGCCCGGTCCCAGGCCTAAGCGCGGGCTCAAGGTGAGCGCCGTGCCGATCACTCCAAGCGAAAGGCCACACCAAGCCATGAGGTTGAGCGGATGGCCGCGACGGCCGAAGCTGCCGAACAGCGCGATCCACAGCGCGATCGTGCTGGCCAGGAGCGCCGATTCACCGCTGGAGATGAACTGCAACGACCAGATGGACAGCCCGTTGCTGAGCACCACCATGAAGAACCCGGTGATGAGGATGTCGCGCCAGTCGCGCGCGTGCGAGGGCCAGGCGTTCCGGCGCCACAGGCGTGCGAGCAGGGTGAGCCCGGTGCCGGCGAGCACGAAGCGGCAGGCGCTGAACATCGTGGCGGGCAGGTGCGACACGCCGATCTTGGAGAACATGAAGCTCGTCCCCCAGATCAGGTAGACGGCGCTCAGCGCGGCGGTGAGCCGGGATCGGTGGCGTTTCGCTTCGCGTACCGCGCTCCTGCGCCGCGCGCGGTGGGCGGCGGCGGTCACGGCGCCGCGGCCGAAGGGTCCAGCCGCGCGCTGCTCATGCCCGGCGCGGCGTGCCGGCGCGGAACATCCACACGCAGATGCCAACTAGTATCGCCGCGGCCAGCCACTGCCCGAAGGGAACCTCGTGCATCGCCAGCACGTCCGGATTGTTGCTGGCCCAGATGGCCATGGCGATGAGGATGCCGATGATGGCCTCGCCGGTGATCAGCCCGGCCGCGAACAACATGCCGTTCTGCTTGCGCTGCTCCAGCTCATGCGCGGGCGTACCGCGGCGGCGATGCCAGATATCGACGAACTCGGCCACGATGCCGCCGGCCAGGATGGGCGTGGACACGTCCAGCGGCAGGTAGATGCCCACCGCCACCGCCAGCACCGGTGCGCTCCAGCGCGAGCCGCGGCGCTTCAGGTACAGATCGATGAGGATGATGATGACGCCGATGAGAACGCCCAGCACGATCATCCTGGTCGGCAGCTGCCCGCCGAACATGCCCTCGGCCACCGACTTCACCAGGTTGGCCTGCGGCGCGGGCAGCGGTTTCACGCCGGGGTGCGCCGGATCGCCGATGCCGTAGGCGAACAGCAGCACGTTCATGATCGGCGCCATCACCGCGGCGCTGGCCAGCGCGCCGATGGCCAGCATCACCTGCTGGCGCCAGGGCGTGGCGCCGATGAGCTGGCCGGCCTTCAGATCCTGCAGGTTGTCGCCCGCCACGGAAGCGGCGCTGCATACCACCGCGCCGATCAGCACCACCGCCACGGCGCCGATCTGTGACTTCTCGCCGATCATCCACATCAGCACCAGCGAGGCGAACAGGATGGTGCAGATGGTGATGCCGGACACCGGGTTGTTGGAAGAGCCCACCAGGCCCGCCATGTAGCCGCTGACCGAGGAGAACAGGAAGCCGGCGACGATCATGATCACCGCCATGGCCAGGCTCACGCCCAGCTGGCCGACCACCGCGTGGTACAGCAGGAACAGCGGTAGCACCAGTACGCCCGCGCCGATGAGCACGCCGGCCATCGGCAGGTCGCGCTCGGTATGCGGCACTTCGCCCGCCTGCTTGTTGACGGCAAGCCCGCTGCGCACCGCGCGCCACAGCGATTTGCGCAGCGACCACAGCGCCCAGAACGCGCCGGTGAGCATGCAGCCCACGCCGATGTAACGCACCTGCCCGCGCCAGATGGCCACGGCCGCGGCTTCCGGGTCCAGGCCCACGAGCCTCGAGGCCAGCGCCGGGTCCATGTCGTGGAAGAACACGTTGTACACCGGGATGGCCAGCCACCAGGAGAAGAATCCGCCCAGCGCCACCAGGATGGCGACGTTGAGTCCCACGATGTAACCCACCGCCAGCAGCGCGGGTGAAAAGCTATAACTGAAATAAGCGATACCGCGTTCGCCGACGAAGCTCTTGAGCGTGAACGTTTCGGGCAGCCAGCGCACGCCGGAGGTCACGAACTTGAACGCCGCGGCGACGATTGCGGCGAGGCCCAGCACCTTGACGCTCTCGCCCGGATTGGCGCCGGCCTTCAGCACCTCGGCGGCGGCCACGCCCTCGGGGAACAGGAGCTTTTGGTCGATGATCAGCGTGCGGCGCAGCGGTACCGAGAACAGCACGCCGAGTACGCCGCCCAAGCCCACGATGACCACGGTCCACAGGTAATCGAACCGCGTCCAGTGATGCAGCAGGATCAGCGCCGGCAGGGTGAAGATGGCGCCGGAGGCGATGGACGAGCCGGCCGAGGCGCCGGTGGCGACGATGTTGTTCTCGAGGATGTTGGGCGGGCCGAACAGCCGCAGCACCGCCATGGCGATGACCGCGGCCGGGATGGCAGTGGCCACGGTGAGACCCGCGAACAGACCGACGTAGGCATTGGCGGAGGCGAGCACGATGGTCAGGATCACCGACAGGGTGATGGCCTTGAAGGTGAGTTGCGGCGCCGGTGCGGCGGAGGTGGTCATTGCACGTTCCCCATGAGTTTTTTCACCGGCCGCGACAGCAGCAACAACGCCGCTCCCAGGCCGACGGTGAAGTACACGATGTGCAGGTACTGGCCGGGCATGGCGGCCAGATTGTTGGCATCGAATTCGCCGGCGATCAATCCGGCGGCGAGATTCCCCAGCGAGATGGACAGAAACCAGATGCCCATCATCTGTCCGGCGAATCGCTTGGGAGTGAGTTTGGTGAAGTACGACAGTCCCACCGGCGACAGGCACATCTCGCCCATGGTGTGCAGCAGGTAGGTCATCACCAGCCAGTTGGGCGAGACCTTGTTGCCTTGCGCCACCAGGTGCGAGGCGGCCACCATGATCAAGAAACCCACGCCCACCAGCATCACGCCCACCGCGAACTTGGCCGGCACCGAGGGGTCGAGCTGGCGCCGGCCGAGGTTCACCCACAGGGCGGCGAACGCCGGCGCGAGGATGAGGATGTAGATCGGGTTCAGCGTCTGGAACCACTCGGTGGGAATGGTGAAGCCCAGCGCCGCGAGGGTACGGTCGGTGTAACGTTCGGCGAACAGGTTCAGCGAAGAACCTGCCTGCTCGTAGCCGGACCAGAACAGCGCGCTGCCGATGAACAGCACCAGCATGACGATGCCGCGCTTGCGGTCGGCGCTGTCCAAGCCGGCAAACATCAAATAGTAGAAGAAGTAACCGCCGGCCATGGCCAGGATCAGGTAGCTGGTGGACTGCGCCAAGCCCACCGCGTTCACGGGAATGAGACCGAAGGCGACGGCGGCGTACAGCAGCGCGACTATGCCAGCGCCGATGGCGAGCTGCCGCCAGCCGCGCCGCTGCTGCGCGCGCAGATCCTCGCCCGGCGGCGCGTGCGGCGCATCGCCGGCGCCGTCCAGGTGATGCCGCGTCCACAGGAACTGCGCCAGCCCCAGCGCCATGAACAGCCCCGCCGCCGCGAAGCCGGCGCGATTGCCGTAGTGCAGGCGCGCCCAGGCGACGACGAACGGGCCGATGAAGGCGCCGAGATTGATGCCGACATAGAAAATGGAAAAACCGGCATCGCGCCGCGCGCCGCCTTCGGGGTACAGGTCCGCGACGATGGTGCTGACATTGGGCTTGAGCAACCCCACGCCGAGCACGATGACGGCGAGACCGAAGTAGAACAGGGTGGGCGTCGCCGACAACGCGAGTACGCCGTTGCCGGCCGCGATCAGCACCGCGCCGGCGATGATGGCACGCTGCGCGCCGATCAGCCGGTCGGCGATCCAGCCGCCTGGGAGCGCCGCCAGGTACACCGAGGCGGTGTACAGGCCGTAGATGGCGGTGGCGGTGCGATCATCGATGCCAAAGCCGCCCTCGGTCACCGCCGCCACCAGGAACAGCACCAGGATCGCCCGCATGCCGTAGTAGGTGAAGCGTTCCCACATTTCGGTGAAGAACAGCGTGGCCAGGCCCCGTGGATGGCCGAAGATCATCTGCGCGGTCGGAGCGCCGGGCGTTTGCGTCACGAGGCTTGGGCTTCTTGTTGTGCGATCTTGTCCTTCAACAGCAGCCGGGACATCAGGATGCCCAGCTCGTACAGAATATACATCGGAATCGCCATGAAGCTCTGCGACACCGCATCCGGCGGGGTGAGGAAGGCGGCGACGATGAAAATGCCCAGCAGCACGAAGCCGCGGTTCTTGGTCAGGCTGGAATACTTGACCAGGCCCGTCCACACCAGCAGCACGGTGGCCACCGGCACCTCGAAGGCGGCGCCGAAGGCCAGCAACAGCACCATGATGAAGTCCAGGTAGCTGGAAATATCCGTCATCATCGACACGCCCGCGGGAGTGGTGGCGACGAAGAAGCTCACCATCGCCGGGAACACCAGGTAATAGGCAAAGGCGGCGCCGGCGTAGAACAGGATGATGCTGGAAATCAGCAGCGGCACGGCGAAGCGGCGCTCGTGCCGGTACAGCCCCGGCGCGATGAAGGCCCAAGCCTGGTATAGCACGTAGGGCATGGCCAGGCCCACCGCCGCCACCAGCGCCAGCTTGAACGGCACGGTGAACGGCGCCACCACGCTGGTGGCGATCAGCGAAGCGCCGGAAGGGAGCTTGGCGATCAGGGGCTTCGCGACGAAGGTGAACAGTTGGTTCATGTACGTCGCGCAGGGAATGAAGCAGATGCCGATGGCGAGCAGCGCTTTCAGCAGCCGGTCACGCAACTCCAGCAGGTGAGAGATCAGCGTGCCTTCGGCCAGGCTCTCGGGTTCTTTGCCGGGCTCACTCATGCCCGTGATTCGGTACGCCGGAGGCTGCGCCGGAGGTTACGCCGGAAGCCGTACCGGTGGTTGCGCTGGGCGCCGCGCCCGGCGCGGTGTCCGCTGAAGCAGCCGATGGCGGGGTGGCTGTGTTCGCCGAATTGTCGGCGGAAGGCGTAGGCGCGGTCGGCGCGATGCCGAACGCATCCGTGGGCAACGGCGCGGGGGTTACGGGTGCGGCCGTCGCCGGCTTCGGCGGCGCAGGCGTCGCGGGGTTCAGCGAGGCATCGAGCGCCGACTGCGCCTTGGCGACTTCCTTGGACAGATCGGCGGCGGCGACTTCACGGTCGAGCTGCTCGCTCAGCTGGCGCGCCATGGCGCGCGCACGGCCCACCCAGTTGCCGACCTGGCGGGCGACGCGCGGCAGGCGCTCCGGTCCCAACACCACCAAGGCGATGACCGAGGTGAGCAGAATTTCCGAGAAGCCGACATCGAGCATGCGGGAATCAGGTGTTCTTGGTCTTGGCCTCGGCCTCGCGCTTGGCGGCGTCGAAGTCGGCGTCCTTCTCCTGCTTGATCTGCTTCACCGATTCCTCCGACTCGCCCTCGTTCATGGCCTGCTTGAAGCCCTTGACCGCGGCGCCCAGATCCGAGCCGATGCCGCGCAGGCGCTTGGTGCCGAACACCACCAGCGCGATGGCCAGGATGACCAGCAGCATTTTGGTATCAAACATATCGCATCTCCGCAAACCCCTTGGATTGAGGGGTAGTTAATCATACGCCAAAGCGATTATGGGGCATCAGCCGCCGTGCGCGTGCGCGCCGGGTCGCAGTTGGTGCAGCCGGAAGGGTACCTGGCGACACCGTACCGGTAAGCGCAGCGGTATTTCCGCGGCGTCCTGGCCGGGGCGTCCCGCGGGGCGAACGCTATCGTGCAGGGTACTCCAGCCAGAACGTCGCCGGGCCGTCGTTGGTGAGCGACACCTGCATATCGGCGCCGAAAACCCCGCTTCCCACCCGTCCATGGTGTTGGACGGCTTCCCGGACCAGATGTTCAAACAATTGCCGTCCCAGCTCCGGCGGCGCTGCGCCGGAGAAACCGGGCCGCAGTCCCTTGCGGGTGTCGGCGGCCAGCGTGAATTGCGGCACCAGCAGCAGTTCGCCGCCGATATCGGTGAGACTGAGATTCATCCGCCCGGCGGTGTCGGAGAAAATCCGATAATTGAGCAGGCGATCGAGCAGCCCGCCGGCGTGTTCCGGCGTATCCGTGGGCAGCACCGCCACCAGCGCGGCAATGCCGGCACCAATCCGGGCCTGCTCCCGGCCGCCGATGTGCACCGCAGCCTGGGTGACGCGCTGGATGAGGGCGATCATGCTGCGAATGCGATTGCGATCGCGGGCGGCTTAGCGTCCGCCACAGCCGGCGCCGCGGCCGCTGCGCCGACGGGGGGGGCGGCGTTGCACCGCGCCATTACTTGCGCCACAGCGCCGGTGTGAACAGCACCAGCAGGGTAAAAACTTCCAGCCGGCCCAGCAGCATCGCCACCGAGCACACCCAGGTCTGGAAGTCCGTCAGCACACCGTAGTTGCTGCCCGGCCCCACCAGTCCCAGGCCGGGACCGGAGTTGTTGATGCAGGCGAGAATGGAACTGAGCGAGGTCAGGAAGTCGAGCCCGCTGCCCAGCTGCACGAACACCAGCGTCACGATGCTCATGAAATACAGGAACACGAAGGCGAGCACCGCGAACACCACGCGGTTCTCGATCACCGTGCCTCCGACTTTCAGCGGGCGGATCATGTTGGGATGCACCAGGTGCTCCAGTTCGCGATACGCCTGCTTGGCCAGCACCAGTGTGCGGATCATCTTGATGCCGCCGCCGGTGGAACCGGAGCTGGCCACCACGCTGGACAGGAACAGCATCCACATCGGCGCGAAAATCGGCCAGCGGCTGAAATCCTGGGTGTGCAGACCGCTGTCGGTGGCGATGGACACGACGTTGAACACCGAGTGCCGCAGGGCCGAGCCGAAATCGGGATAGGTGCCGTGGTAGTACAGGAAGCAGGCGATACCGACGCAGCTGGTGAACAGCACGCCGATGATGGCGCGGCTTTCCGCATCGCGCAGGTAGGCGGTGAGTCCCCGCTGGCTCCACACCAGGTAATGCGTGGCGAAGTTCATCGCCGCCAGCACCTGGAACAGGGTGAGCACCATTTCGATGGGCACCGAATTGAAATGCCCGATGCTGGCGTCATAGGTGGAAAAGCCGCCCAGCGCCAGCGCCGAGAACGAATGGCAGACGGCATCGAACCAGTTCATGCCTACCAATCGCAGCGCCACCAGGCAGGCCACGGTGAGTCCGGCGTACACCGCCCACAGGAGCTTCGCCGTCTGGCCGATGCGCGGGGTCAGCTTGCTGTCCTTCATCGGTCCCGGCATTTCGGCGCGGTACATCTGCATGCCGCCCACGCCCAGCATGGGCAGGATGGCCACCGCCAGCACGATGATGCCCATGCCGCCCAGCCAGGACAGCAGGTGGCGCCACAGGTTGATGGAACGCGGCAGATACTCCAGGCCCGACAGCACCGTGCCACCGGTGGTGGTGAGGCCCGAGGTGGCCTCGAAATACGCGTCGGTGAAATCGATGGGCAGGTAGTTCCACAGCGGAAAGCCCGCCACCGCCGGCAACGCCACCCAGGTCAGCGCCACCAGCGTCAGGCCGTCGCGGGTCTTGAGTTCGCGCTTGAAGCGGCGCGTCGCCAGCCACAGCAGCGCGCCGATGAAAAACGTCGCGAAGGCGGAGACCACGAAGGAGCGCAGCGCCGGGTCCAGGCCCCAGATGGCGAGGATCAGCGGCGCCAGCATGGTGCCGGCGAACACCATCAGCACCAGTGAAAACACGTGCGCGACGGGAAGCAGGATGTCTTTCACGTCGCTCGAGACCTTACAAAAAGGAAGCCGACCCCTGGAAGATCTTTTCCACCGCGTCGATGTGACGCCGGTCGGTGGAGAACAGGATCAGGTGATCGTCGGGCGCGATGGTGGTGTCGTGGTGGGCGATGATCACGTCCTCGCCGCGCACCACGGCGCCGAGCGTGGTGCCCTGCGGGAGCGAGATGTCCTCCACGCGCCGGCCGATCACCTTGGAGCTGTCGGCGTCGCCGTGCACCACGGCCTCCAGCGCCTCGGCCGCGCCGCGTCGCAGGGAATGCACGCGCACCACATCGCCCCGTCGCACATGCGTCAGGAGCGAGCCGATGGTGACGGTCTGCGGCGAGATGGCGATGTCGATGGCGCCGTTCTCGATCAGGTCGGCATAGGCCGGCTTGTTGATCAGCGCCATGGCCTTGTGCGCGCCCAGGCGCTTGGCCAGCATGGCAGAGAGGATGTTGGCTTCTTCCGAATTGGTGAGCGAGGCGAACACGTCGGCGCTGTCGATGTTCTCCTCCAACAGCAGCTCCTCGTCCGCCGCATCGCCCTGCAACACGATGGTGTTCTGCAGCCTTTCGGCGATCTTGCGCGCGCGCTTGCCGTCGCGTTCGATCAGCTTGACCTGGTTCTTCGCCTCGAGCGTACGCGCCAGGCGAAAGCCGATGTTGCCGCCGCCGGCGATCACCACACGCCGTGCCGGCGCCTCCTCGCGTCGCATTTCGTTCATCACTCCGCGGATGTCCTTGCGCGCAGCCAGGAAAAACACCTCGTCGCCGTCCTCGATGACCGTGTCGCCCTCGGGCTTGATGCTGCGGCCGGCGCGGTAGATGGCGGCGACGCGCGCCTCGGTCTTGGGCATGTGCTCGCGCAGCGTGCGCAGCTGCTGGCCGACCAGCAGGCCGCCCTTCAAGGCGCGCACGCCCACCAGGCGCACGCGACCTTCGGCGAAATCCAGCACCTGCAGCGCACCGGGGTAGCGGATCAGGCGCGCAATGTACTCGGTGACCAGCTGCTCGGGGCTGATCCACACATCCACCGCCACGCCGCCCTCGCCGAACAGGTTGCCGCGTTCGGTGTAGCCGGAGGAGCGCACGCGGGCGATTTTCTTGGGCGTGCGGTACAGGGTCCAGGCCACCTGGCAGGCCAGCATGTTGACCTCGTCGCTGTTGGTGAGCGCGACCAGGATGTCGGCGTTGTTGATGCCGGCGGCTTCGAGCGTCTCGGGGCTGGCGGCGTTGCCGTTGACGGTGCGGATGTCCAGGCGATCCTGCAGCTCCCGCAGCGTCGACTCCTCGATGTCGATGACCGTGACGTCGTTCGCCTCTTCGCGGGACAGGTGATAGGCGGCGGTTCGGCCCACCTGCCCGGCACCCAGGATGATGATTTTCACAGTGAGCCTAGTTTACACGACCTCCAGGTTGGCGTAGGACAGCATCAGCCCCTTGGAGCCGGCACGCTCAGCCTGCCGTGGCGAGGGCTGCGGCACGCAGCTTGCGGGGTGCCGTCTCGCGCAGAAAGAGCGAGGCTACGACGCCGAGAATCACGCCTACCAGCGTGAATGTCGGAATGATGCCGATGCCGTAGTGCTTCGCCACCTGACCCGCGAGGATCGAGCCGAGGCCGGCACCCAGCAGTTCGCCGGCCCCCGAACACAGGCCGATGGCTGAGGAGGTAAGTCCAGGCGGTACCGCCTCGGTCGCGATGGGGCCGGTGAGCAGACTCAGCACGCCGTTGCCGAAGAATGCGGCGCCGGCCAGACAGGCGAACAGGCCAGTTTGATTGTCCGCGCCCAGTCGCCCGAAGACGAATATCGACACACCGAGGAACAAGAAGCTCAGCACCGTGGTCAATCGCCGCCCCAGGTAGTCCGAGGCACCCGGGATGGCGACCCCGCCGGCGAGACCTCCCACGCCGAGGCCTGCCATCACCGAGCCCATCTGCACCAGGCTTAGCCGCACGTGGTCGGTGAGATAGGTGGAGACCATGTTGCTCAGCACGAAGATGCAGCTCATCCCCGAGTACATGCAGATCATCGTCAGGATGACATTACGGTTGGCAAGTGCCTGCGACCAGGGCAGTGGCTGGTATTCGGCCCGCGCTTCGACGCTTCGCAGGTGGGGAGGCTCGCGGATGATGCGATACATG
>JAFEGC010000410.1 GCA_018240265.1 Pseudomonadota bacterium
CGCCGCGAACGGCGCACTGCGGGTAATTCCGCGCAGCCATCGCCTGGGTTACCTGGGGCTGTCCGATGACGGGCCGATCATGGTCGGTCAGACGCAGGACGAGGAACTGCGGCGCGCGGGGTTGGATCCGAATGACATCGTAACCTGCGAAATGGAACCGGGCGATCTGCTGTTGTGGACATTGTTCACCGTGCACGGCTCGGCGCCCAATGTCAGCCATTACGACCGCCGTTTCATGATCAACAGCTATGCGCGTGCCGCCGGCAGCGACCGCGGCGAGTGGACATTCCGCGACGGCGTATCGACACCGCTCGGTGGCGAGCCGCAGCTGTGCAAGTACGAGCAGTTGCGCGAGAAACCGGGACCTTTTTACATCGAGGAGGATTGGACCGAGGAAGCCCGCGCGAAGACGGGTTAGACGGCACGTTCTAGCGCCTTGCGCATGCCGGGCACCGCCAGAAAATAGTGGAGCGAGGCCCAGGCGAAGAACAACAGCGAGACCAGCAGTCCGCGCCGGGTCGCGCGCGCCAGTGCATCGCGGCATCGAGTCGCGATGACGGCCTGCCCTTCCGACACCCCGCCTCCCAGGCAACTTGTCTTGAAGGAGCCGGAAGTCGTCGAGGACTCGGTTGCTTGCAGCTGCTGAAAATTTCTTTCCGCGAAACGATCGATCGCCGTTCCCACGAACAAGGGTCCACCGCCCAGCGCCACCACATTGAGAAAGATGTACAGCAGCGCCGTGGCCGTGGCGCGGCGATGGGCGCCGACCACATTCTGCACCACGCCGAAGGTCGGACCGAGCAGCGCATACTGGAAAAAGCCGGCCAGGGCGAGAAAGCCGGTGGCACTCATCCAGCCGGCATCGAGTGTGCCGGCCGCGTACAGCGGCAGCGAGATCAGGCCGCCAATGGCCGGTACCAGCGCGTACCAGCGCCGATCGCGCTTGGCCAGCTCGTCCGCCACGAAGCCGCCGGCCAGTATTCCGAGCGCCACTGCGACGCCACCGGTGAAGGCGGAGATCAATCCGGCCGTCGCATAATCGAGACCGAACAGGCGGATGAAATACAGCGGCATGAAGGCATAGAAGCCGTAAGCCGCGAAGGCGCCGACGGTGATGCCGAGCAGCATGTTGAGCACCGGCCAGTTGCCGAACAGCGCGGCGCCCACGGCGGCGAGTTCCGCGAGTTCAGCGCGCAGGGAAAACGGTGGCGCGGCCTGGTTGCGCTGTGGCTCGCGGATCAACGACTTGATGAGTACGGCCATCACGATGCCCGGCAAACCTGCCAGCAGGCAGGCGGCGCGCCAGCCCCAATGCTGGGTCACGTATCCGCCGACCGCCGCCGCCAGGATGTACCCCAGCGACAGGCCGCAGGAGTACACCGACAGCGCGGAAGCGCGCCGCCGCGGCTCGATGTAGTCGGATATCAGCGAATGCGCCGGCGGCGAGCAACCCGCCTCCGCCACACCCACGCCCATGCGGATCAGCAGCAGTTGGATGAAGGAAGCCGCCATGCCGCACAGCGCCGTGAGGCTCGACCAGATGAACAGCGCCACGGAGATGATGTTGACGCGGTTGGCTCGCTCAGCAAGGCGTGCGATGGGCAGCCCGCCGAAGGCATACAGCAGCGCGAAGGCCGTACCGCTGAGCAGACCGAGCTGGGCATCGGAGAGCTGCAGGTCCAGCTTCATCGACTGGCCGATGATGGGAATGATGCTGCGATCCATGGAGTTGAAGGCATACGCCAGCATCAACAGCAGGATGACGAGTCGCTTGTCGGTCATCGCCGCATGATCGCACGCCGCTCAGCTCTTGATCCGCAGCATTTGCGGGTCGTACAACGGCCGCAGCGATACGCGACAGGGATAACGGCGCCCGGCGATATCCACTTCCCAGCGGCCGGAACTCAGATACGCCTCATCCACCGTCACCGCGGGTTTGGGTTCGATCATCGCAAGGCCCACCGCGCCGCCGAGCGTGTGTCCGTAGGATGCGGCGCGCAGGTAGCCCACCGGTGCATCGTCACGGAACACCACTTCGGCGTGATACATCAGCGGCTCGGGGTCCCGCACCAGCACCTGCACCAGACGGCGCTGCAGCGGGCCGCGCGCCCTGCGCTCGAGCACCGCCTCCTTGCCGATGAAGCCGCCGGGCTTTTTGAGATCCAATGCGAAACCAAGACCGGTCTCGTACGGATCATCGGTGTTGTCGATGTCGTGGCCGTAGTCTCGATAGCCCTTCTCCAGACGCAGGCTCCCGAGCGCTTTCAATCCCGCGTGCACCAGACCCAGCGGCTTGCCGGCTTGCACCACGCGATCGTACACGTGCACGGCCTGGTCGCAGGGAATGTAAAGCTCGTAGCCCAGCTCGCCCAGATAGGTGATGCGTACGCACAGCACGCGCGCGAAGCCGATGTCGATTTCCCGCGCCGCGCGAAACGGGAACGCCGCATCCGACAAATCGAC
>JAFEGC010000411.1 GCA_018240265.1 Pseudomonadota bacterium
GATCAGCGCCAGCACCAGGTCCGGCGGCAAATGCACCGAGACGTCGCGCTTGGACTCGCAGTACACCTGGTCGAGGATCTCGATGCGCCGCGCATGCGAGGCAACGAAGCGCTGCAGGCGCGGCTCCATCGCCTTGTACCAGACGATGGCCTCGAACTTGTCGGTGAAACAGTCCGCCTCGCCGATGACTTTTTCCAGCAGGGCCTTGAGCGCGGGGTCGCGCTGCGCGCCCGTTTCGGCCTGGGCCGGAACCGCGCCAAGCAACAACGCGGCGACACCGCCGAGCAGGGCGGTGAAAAATGAGGCACGGATGGAATGTTCCGTGGACAAGGCCGTGGCTTTCCGTCAGGCGGCTCCGAACTTCGCTTGTAACGCGGCTACCGCGCCCGCCAACGGCAGATCGCTGGATTGGCTGGCGCGGCGATGCCGATACTCGAGATTGCCGGCGGCCAGCCCGCGTTCACCCACCACCACCCGGTGGGGGATGCCCCATAGTTCCGCATCCGCGAACTTCACGCCCGGACGCGCGTCACGGTCATCGAGCAATGCCTCGATGCCGGCCGCCTGCAGGTCGGCATACAACCGGTCGGTGGCCTCGCGAACCGGCGCGGATTTCTGATAATTCATCGGCACGACCACCACCTGGAACGGCGCGATGGGCTCGGGCCAGATGATGCCGGCGGCATCGTTGTTCTGTTCGATGGCGGCCGCCACCACGCGCGTGACGCCGATGCCGTAGCAGCCCATGAACATTTCCACCGGCTGGCCCTGTTCGTCGAGCACCGTGGCCTTGAGTGCATGGCTGTACTTGCGACCGAGCTGGAACACGTGGCCGACCTCGATGCCGCGCGCGATGTGGAGTTTCCCCTTGCCGGTGGGACTGGGATCGCCCGCCACCACGTTGCGCAGGTCCGCAACCTGTGGTTCGGGCAGGTCGCGGCCCCAGTTCACGCCGGTGAGGTGATGGTCCTTCTCGTTGGCGCCACAGATGAAATCCGCGACGCGCGCCGCCGACTGATCCACCAGCACGCGGCCTTTGAAGCCCACCGGCCCGATGGAGCCCGGCTCGCTGCCGCTGGCGGCGCGCACGCGCTCGGTGCTTGCCATCCGGAGCGGTGAGGCGATGCCGGCGATTTTCTGCGTCTTGATGGCGTTCAACTCGTGATCACCGCGCAGCACCAGCGCCACCACGCCGCCGTCATCGCCGTCCACCAGCAGGGTCTTCAGGCATTTCTGCGCAGTGGCTTTCAGCATCGCCGCGACGTCGGCGATGGTCTTGGCGCCGGGAGTGTGGACCTTGTTCATGGTCTGCGCCGGTGCGGGCCGGCCGCCTGGCGCCAGCACCACCGGCGCCAATTCCACGTTGGCTGCGTAGTCATCGCCGTCGGAAAAGGCGATGGCGTCTTCGCCGGAATCCGCCAAGACGTGGAACTCCTGGGTGACGCTGCCGCCGATGCTGCCCGCATCCGCTTGCACGGCGCGAAACTTCAGCTGCATGCGGCTGAAAATGCGCGAGTAGGCGTCGTACATGGCCTGGTAGCCTTGCGCGAGGCTGGTCTCGTCGACGTGGAAGGAGTACGCATCCTTCATCAGGAATTCGCGCGCGCGCATCACCCCGAAGCGCGGCCGGATCTCGTCGCGAAACTTGCTCTGGATCTGATAGAAATTCACCGGCAACTGCTTGTAGCTGCGCAGCTCGCGGCGGGCAATGTCAGTGATCACTTCCTCGTGCGTGGGCCCGTACACGAAGGGGCGCTCGTGGCGATCCTTCAGCCGCAGCAGCTCGGGGCCGTATTCCGACAACCGATGCGACTCCTCCCACAGCTCGGCCGGCTGGATGGTGGGCATGGACACTTCCAGTGCCCCGGCGCGATTCATTTCCTCGCGCACGATGGTCTCCACCTTGCGCAGCACCTTGAGACCCATGGGTAGCCAGGTGTAGATGCCGGCCGCCAGCCGGCGGATCAGGCCGGCCCGCAGCATGAGCTGGTGGCTCACGACCTCGGCGTCGGCGGGAATTTCTTTCAAGGTGGCAATCGGGTATTGGCTTAATCGCATGAGGGCTATCTTACATGAGGTGCCCTGATATCATGGCCGGCGCATGAGCGATATACCGGACCCACAGACTCGTCCGCGCGGGGTCTACTGGCTGCCCAACCTGCTGACCTCCTCGGCGCTGTTCGCAGGTTTTTACGCCATCGTCGCCGCCGTCGACTACAAGTTCGAAAACGCCGCCATCGCGGTGTTCGTGGCCATGGTGTTCGATGGTCTGGACGGACGCGTGGCGCGCTGGACACATACCGAAAGCGCTTTCGGCAAGGAATACGACAGCCTGTCGGACATGGTCTCCTTTGGACTTGCGCCCGCCATCGTCACCTATCAGTGGGGTGTGGCGCGCATTACCGAGTACGGCCCGCTGTGGCGCCGGTTCGGCTGGCTGGCCTGTTTTTTCTACGCGGCGGC
>JAFEGC010000412.1 GCA_018240265.1 Pseudomonadota bacterium
GGTAGATGGCGACCACCGCCTCGTGATGATCGAACCCCAGGCCCAGCAGCTTGTGATGCAGGTGCTTCTGATCGGCGATGAACGGTGAGTGGCCCTCGCGCAGGCGCTGCAGCATCACGGTCAGCGTGTCCACGATGGGCAGGCCCAGCAGCAGCACGGGCAGGGCCGTGGAGATGACCACGCCGGGTGCCTGGGTGAGCATGAGCGACAGCACGGCGATGGTGAAGCCCAGGAACTGGCTACCACCGTCGCCCATGAATACCTGCGCGGGATAGGTATTGAAGCGCAGAAAACCCAGGATGCTGCCCGCAACGGCCGCGGCGATGGTGGCGACATCAGTGAGTCCCAGCGACCAGGCGAGCAGGAAAATCGCCGCGCCGCACAGCATGGTCGTGCCGCCCGCCAGACCGTCCAGGCCATCGGCCAGGTTGATGGCGTTGGTGGCGCCGAGCAGGAAGAACACGGTCAGCGGAATGGAAATGAACTCAGGCAGCGTCATGCGCTCGGTCAGGGTGATGCTGGCGATGCGGATGTCACCCGCGTAGATGACGATGAAGACCGCCACGAGCTGACCCAGGAGCTTGGCCACCGGTGAGAGTTGGCGCCGGTCGTCCCAGACGCCGAACAGGAAAATCACTCCCGCGCCGAACAGGTACGCCAGTGTTGGCCGATCGGCGTGGATGCCGAAGCACAGCGGCACGTAAGCACCGATGAACATGGCCATGCCGCCGACGCGCGGCATGATCGCAGTGTGCACTTTGCGGAAGTTCGGCTGATCGAGCACCTTCAATGAGCCCGCGAAGCGCATCAGCACCGGAATCAATCCGATGGTGATGGCCATGGCGAGAATGAAGGCGAGCAGCAGGTTCATGCGCGGTTCGAAATCAGCCGGGGATAAAGGCTTCGAGCGCGGGCGCCAGCTTGCCGGCGAGCTCGCTCAGTCTCGCATCCACCTGCTCGAGCGACTCACCATCTCGGACCAGTACCGTGAGCCGCACCAGCGCGCCGTCGCTCCGGTTGCGCCGGATGGCATCGACGAACAGGAACCACTTCACCGCATACTCGTTGGTCAGCACGCGGCCGCGCTGCGCAAACCAGTAGTACACCAGTTGCCGTTGCCCCTGCCGGCTGATCAGGGCGCGATTCACGCTCAAGGGCCGGCCGTACATGCGGTCCGCCAGCAGGTCCCGCTGCGTGAAGCTCACCACGTCCCAGCCGCCGCTGGGCAGGCAGGTGCGCGGCGTGTGGGTGGAATGCCCCGCGCGCTGCGAGTCGTACCAGGCCACGTACAGGTTGATCGGTGGCCCGCTGCCGCCGATCACGTCCGCCAGCAGGTAGTCATCGAGCTTGAGCTGGTCGAGGTAGATCGGCTCCAGCGACTGGCGGTGCAGGTTCCAACCCGGGCCGCTGGAGGGAAAGTCCACCAAGCTGCGGCGCGCGGGAATGACTTCGGGCCGCTCCGGCAGCAGCGTCGCCAACGCTGCGGCCGCCGCCAGAACGGCGAGCGCGGCGATGAAACTGGCGGGCAGCGCACGGCGGGCTTTGACGCCGGGAGGCGAGGGCGCCGGCCATTCGATACCGAATACCTCGCGCCACGGACGCCGGTCGCTCCCGAGCCGCGCCAGCAGCATCACCTCCAGCACCATCAACGCCAGGCAGCTCATGAAAACGACCCAGCCCTGGAACTGGTGCAGGAAGCCCTCGGCCATGCCGATGCCCCAGTGCTGCACCGTGACGCCGATGATGCCGATGCGCAGGCTGTTCATCAGGATGGTGATCGGGATCGAGGATAGGAACAGCAGCGCGCGCTTCCACAACGGCGCCTTGAAAAAGTACGCCATGATGAAGCCCAGCGTCATGAGCGGAAACAAGTAGCGCAGTCCGTCGCAGGCCTCGGCCACCTGCAACTGAAACACGCCCAGGTCGATGACGTTGCCCTCCAGGTACACGCCGATGCCGAACAGGCGAATGACCCACACGCCTACGCCTGAGGAGATGAGCTGGAGTTGCGCCGACAGGTTTTGCAACGCGAACTCAGGGAGAGGGATCATGAACAGAATCAGCAGCAGCGGCACCCAGATGCGCCGGAACGCCGCGCCTCCCAGCCAAGACAGGACCAGCCCGTACAAGGCGATGACCACCGAGTACTGCTGTACGATGAACAGGGTGGCGGACTTGCCGAGAAAATTCAGCGCCACTCCCAGCAGCAACAAGCCCAGGCCCAGCCACGAACCGGTAAAGGGCATGCGTTCGAGTTGGCCGCGCCGCTGCCAGATGAGAAAGGCGCTGACGAAGGGAATGATGAGGCCATGGCCATACTCGGGGCGGTACCAGATCCAGCGCGCGGAAAAATCCACGCCGGTGCGGAAGGCGACGTAGCCGAGCAAAAGGCCCGCACCCAGCAGCAGCCAGGTTTGGCTGGGTACGGTCAGGACCGGACGCT
>JAFEGC010000413.1 GCA_018240265.1 Pseudomonadota bacterium
GCACGAGCGCGCTCGTGCGAAAGTCCGGTGGCCTGCAGCTTGTACAGCGTGTGCTTCGAGCCACTGTTGGTCGAGGTGGCGGACACCACGCGGTGCTGGAGTCCTTTGAACAGCGTGGGATGCGCGGCCGTCAGCCGGTTCCAATCATGCTCGGCCGCCGGCTTGCCGGAACCGAAGGCGCCCAGCTGCACCGCATAGTGATGGCCACTGGCGCCCGCCTTGCCTGCGGACTTGGAAGAAGCATGGGCGATTTTGGCCGCCGACTTCGGTTTGGTCGATGCCTGCTTGGCAGATGCCGCAGGCTTGTGCGGCGCGGGTTTCGCGGCCAGCGCTTTGGATACCGGCGACTCCTCCGCGGCCGTGGGGGCGGACTGCGACTCCTGCGACTGGGCCGCGGAGGGTGCGCCGGGGCTTTGCGGCGCGGAACCGGCCGGCGGCTGCGCCAGCGAGAAATTCTCGATGCGGATGCGTGCTTCTTCGGTCCACTTGCCTTCCGGATACTGCTTGAGGAACGCCTGGTAGCCGTCCGGGGTATCCGTGTCGCGTGCCTTCTGCCAGTCGCGTTCTTCTTCCAGCTCCTTGATGCGCGCCTGCGCCTGCGCAGTGAAATCGCCGCTGGGATAGTTTTTCACGAACTGTTGGTAGGCTTCGACGCTGTTCGCCGTACGGGCCTTGTCCCAGTCGCTCTGCTGGCGGCTGCAAGCGGATGCCAGCAGAATCACGCCGAGCAGCACCGGCAGCCAGCCCATCCCTGAAATTTGGGTTCTCACACTCACTCCTGGTTGGTACGCGCCGGGCGCCATTCTACTTAACTTTTGCTGGCGCTTCCTTAGAAGCGAATAGCGCGTCACAGTCATAAGTCGGCCCGAATGCGTAGATTCCCCTCCGCATGAGCGCAGTCCCCAAGCAAGAGCCCCGGCCCCTGCACCTGAACCGGCGTTTCATCGATCGCGTCGCCGGCACGCCGACGGTGCTGGGCGCTTCCACCAGTTTCGTCGGCGATGTGCGCGGCCAGGGCACTTTCGTCGTGTACGGCGAGGTTCGCGGCGACGGCGACATCCAGGGGAGTTTGAACATTGCCTCGACGGCCAGCTGGCATGGCAACGTACACGCCGAACAGGCGGTGGTGGCCGGACACCTGACGGGAAGCCTGATCGTCGAAGGTAAGCTCGAAATCGGCTACTCGGCGGTGATCCACGGCAAGGTCAGCGCCGGCTCGATCGCAATCGCCCTGGGGGCGGTGGTGGACGGCGAAATTGCCACCTCTTCGGGCGCCCCGGTGGAACAGTTCGAAGAGAAGCGCGAGGAGGGATAAGCGCGCCGGCCGCGTCTCGCCGGCCGCGTCGATTTTCTAATCCCGGCGTTCGTCCCCTACAATGCGGCACTGCATGTCAGTGAAGCGCGAAACCAGGGATGACGGATCGGGGAAGGCGCGCGCCGCGCGGCCCTTCCCCACCGTGATCGCGCACCGCGGCAACGCCCGCGAATTTCCCGAGAACACCATCGCTTCGCTCCGTTCGGCCATCCAGATCGGCATCGATTTTCTTGCCTTCGACGTGCAACTCGCCGGTGACGAGGTGCCCGTGGTCATCCACGACGAATCGCTGGTTCGCACCGCGGGACTCCCCAAGTCCGTGTTCGAGTTGACGGGGCGCGAACTGCGCCGCACCGAGGCGGCGGAGCGCGCGCGCTTCGAGGACCGCTTCAGCGACATCCGCATACCGACGCTGGAGCAATGCACCGAATTGCTGGCGGCGCACCCCGAGGTCACCGCCTTCGTCGCGCTGAAGCGCGCCTCGCTGCGGCAGTTCGGCAGCGCCGTGGTGGTCAGCCGCGTGATGGAGACCCTGCGCCCGGTGCGCGAGCAGTGCGTGCCGATCAGCACCGATCTGCCTACGATGCAGGCCTGCCGCCGCGCCGGCGCCATTGCCGTAGGCTGGGAGCTGGACGAATACGATGAACATTCGCGGCTGAAATACGAGGCGCTGCGGCCCGACTACCTGTTCTGCGAACGCACCCAGCTGCCCCGTGCCGACCGGCTGTGGCGCGGTCCCTGGCACTGGGCGGTCTCCGACGTGGACCAGGTGGCCGATGCGCTGGCCTTGGCCGAGCGCGGCGCCGCCTTCGTCCAGACCATGGCGGTGCGTCCGCTGTTGCGCGGCCTGTCGGCGCTACCTGCCGCCCCGCAATGAACGAATTCGACGTAGTGGTGGTCGGCGGCGGCATCCACGGCGCCGGCGTATTGCAGGCGGCCGTGGCGGCAGGTCACAGCGCGTTGTTGATCGAGCGCCGCGAGCTCGCCGCCGGCACCTCCAGCCGCTCCAGCAAACTGATCCACGGAGGACTGCGCTATCTGGAATCGGGCCAGTTCCGGCTGGTGCGCGAAAGCCTGCACGAGCGGGCCATCCTGCTGCGCACCGCGCCCGAGCTGGTGACGCT
>JAFEGC010000414.1 GCA_018240265.1 Pseudomonadota bacterium
CGCACGCGCGGATCACCGGAAATCTCGCTGATGCGGCCATCCTTGCCCCAGATGAGCTGGTACTCCTCGAAACTCGACACCCAGTGCCGCCACACCGGCGAATCCAGGGACGGCGTTTCGCTGGTCAGCGGATAGCCGATGGACATGATGGCCTGCTCGCGCGTCATGCCGACCATGACCTTGCCGGCCTTGATCGCCGCCTGCACGTCGGCCGGAAATCCCGCGAGCCGGGTGCGCGGATCCTCGTTCGTCACGATCTTGGCGAGCCACTGTTCGAGCGACTCCTGGTCCCGACCGTAATCGTGTCCGAACCGCATCTTGCGTCCGTCGATGAGGGCATGGGCCTTGTGCCGGCCGAGGGAGAGGAGCTTCACGGGTGTACCCGCGGCAATCATCGGCAGCAAGGCGTAATTGCCGTCGCTGATCCAGTCCTTTTCAACATGGAGATTGCAGCAGGCGAAGCCTTCTCGCGGCAGTGCCAGATCATCCTTGGGTTTGTCGGCCGCCCGCACCGGCCCTGCCAGGATGAACAACATCCCCATCACACCCATCGTTCCCAACCTCAAAACCCGATCGATCAGCATGGTCTTCCCTCCGCGTCAGTGTTCTTGTCATGTTAGGCGATTCCCCTAACGCATTGCCTCGCCTGTAAGGCTTGAGTAGCATCATAATCCATGCTGAAGATCTGGGACTCACTGAGCCCGCTGACGGAATTCGCGATCGCGCTCATCGCCCTGATCGGCATCGCCTTCCACGTCCGCTGGTCGCGCCGTGCCACGGCGCTGGGCCCCACGCTCCTCACCACGCTCGGCATCTTCTTCTGCTTCGCCGGCATCGCCTGGGGGCTGCTGGATTTCGACCCCAACAACGTCAAGGCGGGCGTGCCACAGCTCCTGCAGGGCATCCGCACCTCATTCTGGGCCTCGGTGACCGGCATCGGTTTCGCGCTCACCATCAAGATCCGGCAGATGCTGTTCGGCGAGCCCATTACCGCGGATGGCAACGACAGCGGCGCCACCGTGGACGACCTGGCGGAACACCTGGCGCGGCTCAACCGGACCCTGGCGGCCACGGACGACAGCGGCGTAGTCGGCCAGGTGCAACGCCTGCGCGAGGACAACAACCGCAAGCTCGACGGACTCACCGCCTCGTTCGAGAAGTACGCGCAGAAGGTGGCGGACTCCAACTCCAAGGCCCTGATCAACGCGCTGCAGGAGGTGATCCGCGATTTCAACGCCAAGATCAACGAGCAGTTCGGCGAGAACTTCAAGCAGCTCAACGCGGCGGTGGGCAAGCTCCTGGCCTGGCAGCAGCGCTATGAACTGCAGCTCACCGCGCTCATCGAGCAGGAGACGGCGACGCGCAAGAACATGACCGAGGCCTCGCTCCGCTACGCCGAGCTGGTGAACAAGTCCACGGTGTTCAACAACACGGCGCAGGCGCTGACGCGGGTGCTGGCCGGCATCGAGGGTCAGCGCGAGCGCATGGAAGAATCGCTCCAGGCTTTCGCCGCGTTGATCGACAAAACCTCCACCGGGCTGCCGCAGATCGAAGGCCGCATCCTGCAGCTCACGCAGCAGATCGAGGACGGCGTACGTACCAATCAGGAGCGCATGTCCGAGGCGGTGAAGACCTCCTCGCACCTGCTGACCGGCACGCTCCAGTCGGCCGGCGATCATCTCAACGAGCACGTGCGCAACGTGACCGAGGAAACGCGCAAGCACGTGATCCTGCTCGACAAGGCCCTCGAGGAGGAGCTGCGCCGCTCCATCGAATCGCTCGGCCGGCAGCTCACCGCCCTGTCGCAGAAGTTCGTGCAGGATTACACGCCGCTCACCGCGCAGCTGCAGCGCGTGCTGCAATCCTCGCGCCCGTCCTGATGGCCAGCCGCCGGCTCGAAGCCTCGCCGCCGCTCGCGCAGGAAACCCACTGGATTCCCCTGTCGGACCTGATGACGGGGCTCATGGTCATTTTTCTGCTGATTGCCGTGATGTACATGCTGAAGGTGGAGGCCGACACGGACCGTATCCGCAACGTCGCCCTCGTCTACAACCAGATTCGCAACTCCCTGTACGATGACCTGAGCCGCGAGTTCCAGATCGACCTGCCGCGCTGGAAGGCGCAGCTCATCCGCTCCGACCTTACCATCCGTTTCACCGAGCCCGAGGTGCTGTTCGCGAGCGGCAGCGCCGAGCTCAAGCCCGAGTTCAAGGCCATCCTCAACGACTTCTTTCCGCGCTACGCGCGCATTCTCACCTCGCCCCGCTACCGCAGCTCCATCACCGAGGTGCGCATCGAGGGGCACACCTCCTCGGACTGGACCGGCTCGACCTCGCCGCAGGACGCCTACTTCCACAATATGGAGCTGTCGCAGGCGCGCACCCGGTCCACCCTGAACTACGTGCTGATGCTGCCGACCGTGGAGCAGCATCGCGCCT
>JAFEGC010000415.1 GCA_018240265.1 Pseudomonadota bacterium
CTCGCATCTGCATCTGACGGTAGTGATGATCACGCACGATCTGGACAGCTTGTTCCGTACCTGTGACCGGGTGGGCGTCATCGTCGAAAAGCATATGATCACCGATACGCTTCCCGGGCTGCTGAAAAGCGAGCAACCCTGGATACATGAATACTTCCATGGGCCACGCGCGCGCGCCGCCGCGGCAGCCAACCCGTCCGAGACAGACAAGCATGGATAGAGACGCGAATTACCTGGCGGTGGGCGCCTTCGTGCTGCTGGTCATCGCCATGGCGGTGGCCTTCGTGCTCTGGTACACCGAACACCAGGACAAGCGCCAGTACAACCACTACGAGATCTACTTCCAGGGCTCGGTCAGCGGCCTGAACGAAGGCAGTTCGGTGCGCTTCCTGGGCGTCAACGTCGGCCGCGTCACGCGCGTGGCGGTGGACCCGCAGGAGCGCAACCGGGTGCAGGTGGTGGCGGACATCGATGCCACCGCGCCCATCGACGGCCGCACGTTGGCCTCCTTGAGCCTGCAAGGAGTCACCGGTCTGCTGTTCATCGACCTGGAGCAAGACCGCTCCGCCGATGCCTCGCGGCAACTGGCGCAGGGCCAGCGCTACCCGGTGATCCGCTCCAAGTCCTCGGATTTCGACAAGCTCCTGTCGGCCCTGCCGGTGCTGGCCGGCCACGCCGATGACATGATCACCAAGCTGAATCTTGCGTTAAGCGATGAGAACCTCAAGGCGTTCTCGGCCACCATGCGCAATGCGCAGCTGGCGAGCGAAAAACTGGTGGGCACGCTCAAGGGTGTGGACCAGATGGCTACGCAGATGCGCCAGGCGGCGGACGAGGTGGACCGCATGTCCTCCAGCATCCTTGCCATCAGTGACAAGGCCGCGCCCAACGTGGACCGGATCCTGGCGCGCATCGGCGATGTGACCGAGCACCTGGCGCTGACTTCCAAACAGCTCGATGAATTCGTCGCGCAGAACCAGAAGGGCGTGGCGCGTTTCACCGACCGCGGCCTGCCGGAATTCGAGCGGCTGCTGCGCGAGGGGCGCGAGGCTGCCAAGGACATCCGCGACCTGTCGCGGAGTCTGAAACAGAATCCCTCGCAGTTGATCTATGAACCCAGCTACCGGGGTGTCGAGGTACCGCGATGAGGCAAATGTTGCTGTCGCTGGTCGCGGCCGCGCTGCTGGCCGGCTGCACCGGCTCGCTGTTCCAGAGCAAGCTGCCGGCCACCGCCACTTACCAGCTGGCGGTGCGCGGCCTGGCCGCCGCGCCCGCGGGCCCTGCGCTACCGGTGGACCTTGCGGTGCTCAAGCCGCGCATGGAGCCCGGCCTCGAGACCGAGCGCATCGCCGCGCTGTACCCGGACCGGCGGCTGGAATTTTACGCTGGCGCGCAGTGGAGCGGCGTGCTCGATGACGTGTTGCAGGCGCTCACCGTACAAGCGTTCGCACGCCAGGCGAACCTGCGCAGCGTCAGCGGCGAGTCCACCCGCTTCTACAATACGCATTGGCTGGAACTGAACGTCGAAGATTTCCAGGCCGAGTACCGCACCCCCGGCGCGCCGCCCGTCATCAAGGTGCGCATCTCGGCACGCCTGGGCAGCACCTCCGACCACGTCGGCCAGTGGCACTGCGAGGTCCAGGCCGAGCGCGCGGCCAGCGCGGATCGCATGAGTGCCATCATCGAGGCATTCGAGGCGGTTACGAATGAAGTGCTGGGACAGCTGGTGGAGGCGAGCCGGCGGGATTTGGCGGGGGCGGGGTAGTCAGCCATTGCTCCCCATGGCAAGAACTGGGTAATCTGCGACCTCATGGAAACCTTGAAAGCACTGACTTTGCGACTCCCGGCCGCGTTGGAGCGATTTGTCGCGGATCAGGTAGAGCAGGGAGCTTTCCGCAATCGCAAAGCTGCCATCGTCGCGGCGGTCGCGAGCGAAAAGCAGCGTGCCGAGCAACGAGCATGGCTCAAAGAGGAGTTGCAAAAGGGCCTTGCCTCCCCGATCGCTGCCACCTTCGATATGGAAAAGATCATCCGCCGCGGCCGGGCCCGACAGACTGCTCGTAAGCGCCGCCGCTCGGCGTAATGCCGCGCCTCATTCAACCGACCGAGGCGGCAATCGCCGATTTCGACCGAATCTACGATTTTCTCTCCAAACGAAATCCACGAGCGGCCGCTAATATCCTGCGAAAGCTCGATGCGGCGATCCAGCGGCTCGCCGACCAACCCAAACTCGGACGGGCGTACGCGCCCTCGCGGGGTCGACTGAGGGTGCTCGAGCATGAGGGCTATTTGGTGTTCTATCGCGAAATTCCGGGCATTATTCAAATCATTCGCGTGATTCACGGCCGGCAAAATGTCCCGGATATTCTCGATGAATTGAACTAGCGCCATCCTAATTTCCGTTCATGCGGTGCTGGGACAGCTGGTGGAG
>JAFEGC010000416.1 GCA_018240265.1 Pseudomonadota bacterium
GACTTCATCGACCTGCTTCAGCACCTGCGCCAGGCGGCCGGCCGCGGGCGCGGCGATCTCCACCGTCACCTTGTCGGTCTCGATTTCCACCAACGGCTCGTGCAGCGCCACGGTATCACCTGGCGCGCGCAGCCAGCGCATCACGCGCGCATCACTGCCTTCGTAACTTTCCGGCAGCAGGGGTACATCGACGAGCGCCATAACTCAGAACTCCACCAATTCACGGATTTTCGCGGCGATGTCCTGCGAGCTCGGCAGCGCCGCCTCGAGCAACACCGGACTGTGCGGGCTGGGAATATCCGGCATGGCCATGCGCTCCACCGGCGCATCCAGATCGAGGAAGGCATCGCGCGCCAGGCGCGCTGCGATTTCGGCACCGAAGCCGGCGGTCATCGTGTCCTCGTGCACGATCAGGCAACGCCGCGTGCGCCGCACCGACTCCAGCACGCACTCGGCATCCCAGGGCACCAGCGTGCGCAGGTCGATGAGATCCACGCCGACGCCGCTGGCCGCTGCCGCCGCTTCGCAACGCTCCACCATCGCGCCCCAGCTCACCACGGTGATGTCGCTCCCCTCGCTCAACCGCTGCGCCCGTCCGAACGGCACCACGTAATCATCGCCCGGATAGGCGCGCCGCGCCCAGGCGGCATCCAGCATGGCGCGATGCTCGAAGAAAATCACCGGCTCATTGCCGCGCAGCGCCGCGCGCAGCAGGCCCACCGCGTCCTGCGCATTCGAGGGCATGGCCACCTGCCAGCCGATGGCATGCACCCATTGCACCTCGTTGCACTGGCTGTGCCAGGGATCGCCGCACTTGAAATAGCCGCCCGGCATGCGCACCACCATGGGCGCCGCGAAACGGTTCGCCGTGCGCCAGCGCAGGGTGCCGCAGTCGTTGAGCTGTTCCACCGCCGGGTCAGCATACTTGCGGAACTGGATTTCCGGCACGGGCAGAAGACCCGCCAGCGCCATGCCGACGGCGCGTCCGATGATGCCCTCCTCCGACAGGCTGGTATCGAACACGCGCTGGGCGCCGAAGCGCTTCTGCAATCCCAGCGTGGCCGAGTGCACGCCGCCCTTGGCTCCCACGTCCTCGCCGAACACCAGCATTTTCGGATTCACGGCGAGTTCGTGCTCCAGCGTGCGGCGGATGGCGCCGATCATGTTGATGCGTACGGCCTCCGGCCGCGGCTGCAGCGTGACGGGCTCGAACGCATGCCCTTCCGGCCATAGTCCTCCCTGCACCTGCAGCCGCGGCTCGCCGTCGGCGCCGATCTCGGTGAACACATGGGCGCGCACGGAGCGCGGATCGGGCGCGGCCCGGTTCAGCGCCGCCACCACCGCGGCCTCCACCTCGACGGCGGCGCGCCGTTCCAGTGCCTGCCACTGCGCCTCGCTCATGCGCGAGGGCACCAGCCGCGCGCGCAAACCCCGCAGCGGATCGCGCGCCCGTTCGGCGTCGAGCAGCTCCGCGGACTTGTAGGCCTGGTTATCCTGGCCCGAGTGTCCGTTCAAGCGCGGCATGGTGAGGCGCAACAGCACCGGCCCGCTCCAGTCGCGCGCCGCGACCACCGCCTCGCTCACCAGCCGATGCGCGGCTTCCGGATCCTGGACACCGCCGCTGAAAATGCGCAGGTTTCGGAAGGCAGCGAGATTCGCGGCGATATTGCCGCCCGGCGTCTGCAGTTCCGAACCCACCGAAATGCCAAAGCCGTTGTCCTCGATGTAGAACAGCAGGCGCATGCCCTCCCACGGCCGGTACCACTTGTCCAGGCGCCGCTCGGTGGAGGAATGGCCGTGCTCCATGTACCACTCGATGGGCTTGTCGTTCCACAGCAGCCCCAGGCGCTCAGCGATGTCGCGGTCGGAATACTTCGTGCCCGGCTGGAGCTTCAAGTGCGGCTTCTGATTGAAGCCCAGAATCAGGTTGATGACCTCGTTGTAGGCATCCAGCACGCCCAGGCGCTCGGAGATCTCGTAGAAGATTTCCTCCTCGCTCTTGGTGTCGTATAGCGGCGGCGTGATGGGTTGCCGGAAGCAGATGCCCTCAGTGTACGGCGGCTCGATCATCACCGAGTTCCAGGTCTCGAGATAGTCGCTGGAGGGCAGGATGATGTCGGCAAAATCGGTCATCTCCGTGGGAATCACGTCGATGCACACGATAAAACGCATGTTTTTCAGGAACTGAAGCCATTGCTCGCGCGGGCCCTGGATGGCCCAGACCGGATTGGAATGGCAGTTCACCAGCACGTCCGGCGTGAAGGTCGAGCCGTATTTCTCCGGTTCGAGGAAGGACAGCAGGTTCAGGTGCGGGGCATTCACGCCCACGGGGAAGAAGCCGGCCAGGTGATACTCGTTCGGCGGCCACGAGAACGGCGGCATGTGCCCGAGCTGATGCGGATTGCCCTGCATCTGGCCGCACTCGCC
>JAFEGC010000417.1 GCA_018240265.1 Pseudomonadota bacterium
GTGGACGTGGTGGTGGTGGACACCTCGCACGGGCACTCGCGTGGCGTGCTGCAGACCGTGAGCAAGGTGCGCGCCAAGTTTCCTGAACTGGACATCATCGGCGGCAACATCGTGACGGCGGAGGCGGCGCTGGATCTGGTGAAGCACGGTGCCGACGGCGTGAAAGTCGGGATCGGGCCGGGCTCGATCTGCACCACGCGCGTGGTGGCGGGCGTGGGCGTGCCGCAGATCAGCGCCGTGTCGCGCGTGGCGCAGGCGCTTGCCGGTACCGGCGTGCCGGCCATCGCCGACGGCGGCATTCGTTACTCGGGGGACGTGGCCAAGGCGTTGGCCGCCGGCGCGCACAGCGTGATGATCGGCGGCCTGTTCGCCGGCACCGAGGAGTCGCCCGGCGAAGTCGAGCTGTATCAGGGCGGCTCGTTCAAGGCCTACCGCGGCATGGGCTCGCTGGGTGCGATGGCGCAGTCGCACGGCTCCAGCGACCGCTATTTCCAGGACACGACCTCCGAACTGGAAAAGCTGGTACCGGAGGGCATCGAGGGGCGCGTCGCCTACAAGGGGAGCCTGGTCGCCATTTTGCATCAGTTGGCGGGCGGCCTGCGCGCTGCCATGGGCTACACCGGCAGCGGCAATATCGAGGAGATGCGCGCGCGGCCACAGTTCGTGCGCATCACCAACGCCGGCGTGCGCGAAAGCCACGTGCACGACGTCACCATCACCAAAGAAGCGCCGAACTACCGGATCGGTTGATGACCGACATCCACGCCGAGCGCATCCTGATCCTGGATTTCGGTTCCCAGTACACGCAGCTGATCGCGCGCCGCGTGCGCGAGCTGGGTGTGTACTCGGAGGTGTTTGCCTGGGATGCCGACCCCGCGGAAATCAAGCGCTTCGCGCCCAAGGCGGTCATCCTGTCCGGCGGACCGGAGTCGGTGTACGAGGCGAAGGGTCCGGCGGCGCCGGACATCGTGTTCAAGCTGGGCCGCCCGGTGCTCGGCATCTGCTACGGTATGCAGACCATGGCCGCGCAGCTTGGCGGCACGGTGGAATCCTCCGCGCACCGCGAGTTTGGCGCGGCGCGGGTGCGCAATCGCGGCGGCTCGCGCCTGCTGGATGGGTTGGAAGACAACCGCGATGCGCAGGGCCGGCCGCTGCTCGATGTCTGGATGAGCCACGGCGATCGCGTCACCGCGCTGCCGCCGGGCTTCAAGGTCATCGCCAGCACCGACAGCGCGCCGCTGGCGGCCATGGCGGATGAGCGGCACGAGTTCTACGCGCTGCAGTTTCATCCCGAAGTGACGCATACGTTGCAGGGACTGGAAATCCTGCGCCGCTTCGTGCACGAGATCGCAGGCTGCGCCTCCAGTTGGAAAACCGACAGCATCATCGAGGATGCCATCGCGCGCGCGCGCGCGCAGGTGGGTGGCGACCAGGTGCTGCTGGGCCTGTCCGGCGGCGTGGATTCTTCGGTGGTGGCAGCGCTGTTGCATAAGGCGCTGGGCCTGCAATTGACCTGCGTGTTTGTGGACCACGGCCTGCTGCGCCAGGGCGAAGGCGACCAGGTGATGAGCACCTTCGCCGAGCACATGGGCGTGAAAGTGATTCGCGTGAATGCCGAGACGCGGTTCCTTGCGGCGCTTGAGGGTGTGACCGACCCGGAAGCCAAACGCAAGATCATAGGCCGACTGTTCGTCGAGGTGTTCGACGAGGAAGCCGCCAAGCTCCCGGCGGTGAAGTGGCTGGCGCAGGGCACGATCTACCCGGATGTGATCGAATCCGCCGGCGCCAAGACCGGCAAGGCGCACGTGATCAAGTCGCATCACAACGTGGGCGGACTCCCGGAGCACATGAAGTTGAAGCTCATCGAGCCGCTGCGCGAGCTGTTCAAGGATGAAGTGCGCAAGCTCGGGCTGGAACTCGGACTGCCGCCCACGCTGATTCACCGGCATCCCTTCCCCGGTCCCGGGCTGGGCGTGCGCATCCTGGGCGAAGTGAAGAAGTCTTATGCCGATCTGCTACGCGCAGCGGATGCAATTTTCATCGAGGAACTGCGGCGCGAAAATCTCTATGACACGGTGAGCCAGGCATTCACCGTGTTCCTGCCGGTGCGCTCCGTGGGCGTGATGGGCGATGGGCGGCGCTACGACTACGTGGTTTCCTTGCGCGCGGTGCAGACCATCGATTTCATGACGGCGCGTTGGGCGCGGCTGCCGTACGAGTTCCTGGATCGAGTGAGTCATCGCATCATCAACGAGGTCGCAGGGATCTCCAGGGTGGTGTATGACGTGTCGGGGAAGCCGCCGGCGACGATTGAGTGGGAGTGAGGAGGTTCGTATCCAGGCTCTTTTTCCTTGAGAAATCAGGTTGTTAGATTGTCTCGACGATTTTGGGCGTTGAATCGTCTCCGAGAAGACGTTGCTAG
>JAFEGC010000418.1 GCA_018240265.1 Pseudomonadota bacterium
GAGGGATGCTGCCGACCGCACTTGCCTTGGAACTACTGCCGGAACTGCACTCGATCATGCATCAGGTCGAGGCACTGATGGTGCGTTCCCAGCAGTTTGATCCCAAAACATCGGATCGGATGTTTCGTATCGCCATTTCCGACTACATCTTGACCGTGATCTTCACCAAGCTCGTCCCTGCCTTGAAGCGGGCTGCGCCGAGCGTCCGGCTCGACCTGCAGCCGCCGGTTCCCGAAATGCCCGCACTGCTCGAAAAAGGCGAGTTCGATCTGATCGTGACACCCGAAGAGTTCTGCCAGAGCGGGCATCCCGTCGAGTTTCTGTTCGAAGAGCGGCATGTCGTCGCCGGCTGGCGCAGAAATCCGCTGATGAAACGTCCTCTCAGCCGCGCCGCCTTTCTGGAGGCACCACATATTACCGTCAGCTTTGGCAGTACACCGCGGATCTCCTTCGCCGAGTCCCATCTGCTGGAGCTGGGGCTCGAAAGACGCATCGAGGTTTTTTCGTCCTCGTTTACGCACGTGCCGGAATTGCTGGTGGGAACGAACCGAATCGCCGTCGTGCACGAGCGGCTGGCAACGACACTCGCGGCACGTCATGCCATTGCCTGGCAGCCACTGCCCTTCAAATTTCCGCTCATGCGCGAGATGATCCAGTTCCATCGTGCGCGAACGCATGATGCAGGCCTGCGTTGGTTGCGGGAGTCGATCCGGTCGGCAGCAGCGTAAGCCATTGATATCAAAAGATATCGATATGAATTCCATTGACACTTGGCGGTCCGGCCCGGAAAATCCCCCACCCTCGTGGTGAGGTAGCTCAGCTGGTTAGAGCACGGCATTCATAACGCCGGGGTCGAGGGTTCAATTCCCTCCCTCACCACCACATACAGGGGCTCGGATTTTCTCCGGGCCCTTTTCCTTGCCCGAAATCCCCGCGCCACGCAGGGTCCTGATCAATGGGTTTGCGGATGCGACCTCGTCGAATCACCAAAATCAATCACTTACGTGCCCAGGTTCGCGGATAACCTCGCCATGTTGGGCATGTGAGCGCGCTCTTAGTACACCTCGCGCTGGTAGATCCGCGACGCCGGGCCCGGGAACACGCCGAACGAAGCCTGTGCCGAAGGATTGGAATTGACGCCGCTGGAGGCATTCCACAAATACTGCAGCCACACCGGTGCCGTGGCGGTAACACTCAACGAGCCTGAGTTTCCCGCCCCCGGCGCCGCCAATTTCAAGTTGAACACGCCGGCCGAGACGGGAGCCTGATAGCCGCCGGCCACGATCGTGCTGCAACCGACCCCCGACACACCCGGCGAGCCGCTGTCGCGCACACAGGTTTCACCCACGCTCAGGTTGGACTGGTAATTGCTGAACGTAAGGACCGGCGCCGTGGTGCAGACGTCATCCGTGTTGGTGACAAAGCCGGCGCTGCCATTGAGGTAGTACTGCGTGGTCAGCGGCACCGGCAGATCCAGCAATTCCGAACCCACGGCGTTGCGCATTGCCAGCCGTCCATAACGCTGATTAGGGCTCACGCTGAAGGCCATGCCCGTGCCGCCGCCGAAGCTCACCGGATTGGACGCAGCGACCCCGTCCAGGTCGATGACGTTGATGGACAGCGCGATGTTGGCGTTGAACGGTGCGGCCGCGCTGCCGCGCGTGAATTTGAGACCCGACCCGGAACCGAAGGTAAGCGTCGCCACTCCGCTCCCCTGGTCCGCGATCACCGGATCCGCGGACGGCGCTGGCAGGCCCGAGACGTCCAGCGCCGGAGCGGCCGGGGTCGGCGTATACGCGCGTCCCGTGAGCGAGGCATTGCTGAGGCGCATCAGCGCGCCGGAGTAGTTCAGAGTGGTACCGCCCGATGCCGAGCGCGCCGTCGCCGTGATCACCGGCGCCACGGTATAGGTGAAGGGCTGGCCCACATAGGTGAAGCCTCCTGCTCCGCAACCGGTTCCGAATGCCGGCGTATTCAGCGACACCGAGAAATTATCGGGGATGAAGCGCCCCACATTACCGCTGGCCGTGCCGATGAAATCGCCCGAACCCAAGTAATCCCCGTCCGCGATGCGCGGAATCAGCTTGATGATGCCCACCTCCGGCCAGGAGAACGCGGTACCCGTGGCGGCGCCGCCGCTGAAGGCGCCGAGAGAGCCGCTCACCGAAGGCGCATTACCCGAGGTCGGCAGTACCAGCGAGGCATCGAACTTCACGGATTCGGCCGGACTCTCCTTGCCGAAATTCGGCGTGGCCGAGCCACCGCTCTCCATCGCGGTCACGGTGGCAGTAAAGGGTCGGCCAGCGGCGATGAACACCGTGCCGGCGGCGGTGCTTGCCGCCGGATTGGCGAAGGCATCGCTGCTGCGCTTGATGTTCGAGACGACGAAGCCGGAGGGTCGCGAGAC
>JAFEGC010000419.1 GCA_018240265.1 Pseudomonadota bacterium
GCACGCATTCCCGAAGGGCCGCGGCCGGAAGGCACGCCCGGCGCCGAACACTTGCGTCGCCTGGAGCAGACCGTCAAGGATCAGGGCGTGGATTTGCGGCGTTTCGTGGTAGCTAGCCTGGACAGCTTTGCCACGCGGATCATCAGCGACGTGCGCGACCTGGTGCCGGCAGCGTCGCTCCCGGTGGAGGCGCCGCCGCCACCGCCCAAGACTTCCAGCGTTCCCTGGCCCTGGGCGGCCGCGGCCGTCGCGGGGTTGGCCACCGCCGCGGCGTTCGGCGTGCTGTGGTACGCGGAACGCTCGCAGGGCGACGAATTGAAACGGCAGATGGCCTCGATGGAAACCTCCAATGCAGATCTGAGACGCGGCCAGCAGGATCTCACCGACACCATCAGGGAAATGAGCAGCTCGCTGAATGCAGCTGCGCCGCTGGCCTCGGCGGGCCTCGGCGTGCCGGTGGCCGGCGCCTCGGGCAGTGCTTCCACGGTTCGCACGGAGAACGTGCCCTACGGCGAGGTGGCTCTCGACCGCGGACGGCTAGACGTGCTGCGTGAGGTGCTGGGCAAGCTCGAGGCACAGGGCTTTCACGGCGTGGTGCGCATCACCAGCTTCGCCGGCTCGTTCTGCCTGAGCGGCGCCAATGAAAGCTATGCGCTGGCGGCGGCCTCGCTCCCGGTCAGCAAGTGCGACATCGTGGGCAATCCGTTCGAAGAATCGCTGGCCGCCTCGCAGCGCCAGTCGGTGGCCTTCGCCAACCTGGTCAACGGCGTGCGTCAGCGCAGCGGCGGGACTATCACCGTCACAGTGGAAGGCGGCAGCACGCGCGCTGCGGTAGCTTATCCGCCGCGCTCCGACGGCACTACCGCCGGTGAGTGGAATCGTGCCGCGGCGGCCAATAATCGCGTCGAGTTTTCGGTGGAGCCAAGCGCCGGCTGAGCCTGCGGCGATCAGAACGCGATGCGCAGGAACAGCTCCGGCCCGCGCGTATCAAAATCGAAGTAGCCGCTTTCCGTGGTCTTGGTGGAGGCGAGCTTGGCACGTTCCTGATGGTAGCCCAGGCCCATCGACACGTTGGCGCGCCAGCGGTACAGCGCCGACAGCTCATAGAAACCGAGCGAGCCATCGAACTGGTCGATGTTCAGTTTCAGGTACTGGACGCGCGCATCCAGATAGAAGCGCTTGCTGATCACCCAGGTGGCATCCAGGCCCAGGGTGGGGAACGGCCCGGCCTGGTCCTCGCGCTGGTCGATATGGCGGGTAGGTTGCTGCACTTTGGCGCGCGCCGACAGGTCCAGCAGGTTCACGCCGATCGTTCCGGCGAGCTCGAACCGGTCGCCGTGAATGAAGGAGTAGCCGTAAGTGATGCCGAGCGTGCGCAGGCTGAGCTGCGAGTCCACCGGGTCGCCCACTACCAGGTTCTCGTTGCGAAAGCTGATGGGCCTGTCGATATTCTTGAAGCCGTTGCGATCCAGCGTCAAGTAATCGAAGCGCAGCCGGTGCCGCTCGCTGACGCGGATCATGGCCTGGAACTTCGGTCCGATCTTGGTCTTGTCGAGCGCGAGATCTTTCTCGGCGTCAATCGGAGTTCCCAGCACGCCGGCAGTGCTGTCGACGCGCAGGTTGGTGCTCGAGGAGTTTTGCAGCACACCGAGCGTGATGCGCACCCGGTCGGCGGTCGGACTAAAATACGGCCCGTCCTCGGCGCGCGCCGCTGCTGTACCCAGCATCAGCAGCAGGGCGGCCCCGGCCGGTTTCCAACTGTTCATTCGACTCTCCTCAACGGCAACTCCCGGGTGCTGGCACGGCGGCGGCGCCGTGGAAGCGAGGTCTCGATGTGCTCCATGACCTGTTCGGCGGTGGCGCGCCAGGCCGTCAGTTTCCCGCCGTAGATGCTCAAAATGCGCGGACGTTCATCACGGTCACGGATCAACATGGTTTCACGGGAACGCCCGAATGCCTTGCCGTCGCCGGCTGGCAACACCCGCAGGCCCGCCAGCCGTTCGGTGATGTCCGCCCGTGTGAGCTGCCGATAGGCCGGAAAATAGGCCGCCGCCACATCCAGCAGGTACTGCTCCTCCTCCGGCAGGGGCCGCACCTGATCGGGCTCGTCGCGAAACAGCGTCTCCGTGGTTCCCACCATGGTGCTGCCGTGCCAGGGCATGATGAACACGGCGCGGCCGTCGCTCGGCGCTTCCACGTAGTAGATGCCGCGCGGCGCCGGCACCGCGGTCACGATATGCGTACCCTGCACCAGATCCACCGCGGGAATGTCGATCTCGGGGTGCACCTCGCGGGCCACGTGCGTGGCCCAGGGGCCGGCGGCGTTCACCATCACGCGCGCCCGACATTCGCGCATGGCCCGGCCTTCCTCGTAGTTGATCAGCACGGCATCGGCCTGCAGTTGC
>JAFEGC010000041.1 GCA_018240265.1 Pseudomonadota bacterium
ACTCGGCGATCGCCGAGTTTCAGGTGACAACGGCCGGATGCTACAGTATAACGAGTCGCAGGTGGCGCTTGTCGATGCCACCCTAGAAAAGCCGCTAACGACCCATCGGCGGGGCGCAGGGCGGCGCAAAACGGGGGACGTTATGCAATTTCGAAGCCTCTTCTTGTCGCTGGCTGGTGCGAGCCCGCTGTGCCTGTTTATCGCGCCTCTGGCCTGCCCCGCGGAAACCGCGCCGGCGACGCTCGAGGAAGTCATCGTCACCGCACAGCGCCGTGAACAAAAACTCCAGGACGTGCCCATCGCCGTGCAGGTGATGTCCGCGGACCAGATCCAGAAAGTGGCGGCGGAGAACCTGGCGCAGATGGACCGCTACGTTCCCGGCCTGGTGGTCTCGGGCGACAGTCCCACGCAGCCGCATTATCAACTGCGCGGCATCGGCGCCAGCGATTTCGGCGTGGGCACCGATCCGGCGGTGGGCGTGTACGTGGACGGCGTCTACGCGGCGCGCTCGGGCGCCTCGTTCCTGGCCTTCAACGACATCGAGCGCATCGAAGTGCTGCGCGGACCGCAGGGAACGCTGTTCGGCCGTTCCAGCGCCGCCGGCGCCATTTCCATCGTGACGCGCAAGCCTTCGGATACGCTGGAAGGAAGCGTGGACCTGCGGTTCGGCAACGAGGGCAAGCGGCGCGCCGAGGGCATGTTCAACCTGCCGCTGGCGGCGGGCGTGGCGCTGCGCCTGAACGCGGTAGGCAACGAGGCCGACGGTTTTCTGCGAGATGCGGCCACGGGCCGCAAACTCGACCCGGAGCGGAACTGGGCCACGCGGGCGGCACTGCGCTGGGACATCGATGCCGCAACGCAGGCGCTGCTCGCCTGGAATCATGACGCGGTCAATCAACTGGCGCGCGTGGCCATCGGCCTCATTCCGGTGCCGGCCGCGGGTACACTGCCGCCGCCGGTGACGCCGGCCACCGACGGTTCGACCTGGCTCGATCCGTTGCGCGCGCCCATCTACAACGACGTGGTGGGCAACCGTGAATCGCGCAGGCTCGATGAAGTGGTGCTGCAGTTCTCGCATCGCTTCGGCGACGTGGAGTTCCGTTCCACCACAGACTGGCGCCAGTTTGCCACCATCAACCGCGAAGACGAGGACGGCACCAACCGCATCGCCACCTACTTCGACACCGCCAACGTCGAACACAACGCCAACTGGTACCAGGAATTCAAGTTGTCGGGCCGCAGCTCGCGCGTGGACTGGGTGGCGGGCGTCAGCTATTCCTCCGAGCATGCGCAACAGCACAGCGATACGGATCTGTACACCGATGGCGCAGATACGGTGCTGAGCAATCTGGGATTGGCGCCGCCCGGCGGGCTGTTCGGCCTCACCAGTGCCGCAGTGGCGCCATTGCTTCCCAGCCTTCTGGGCCTGCCGTGGCGCGAGACCATGTACGATGACGGCCGCTTCAAGTCACTCGGCGTGTTCGGCGATGTCATCTGGCATCTCACCGACAAGCTGAACCTGACCACGGGTCTGCGCTATTCACGCGACAAGAAGGACTTCGCCTGGACCTCGCCATACCGACAATCACCAGAGCTGGATGCCTTGCTCGATGTCTACAATCAAAATGGTGTCTTCATGGCGCCGGGGCTCCCTCCGTTGCAGGCCTACCAGTTCAACCTGATCTTCGGCTACGGCCAAACGCCGGGCAGCGCCTACGGCTACGCCACCTCCAGCTCCTGGAGCGATCTCAGTCCGCGCCTGGTGCTGGACTACAAAATCGATCCCGACACGCTGGTGTATGTATCGGCGACCAAGGGCTTCACCCCCGGCGGCTTCGACAGCGTGCAGATCAACGGCCGCTACGACAAAGAAACGGTGTGGAATTACGAGGCCGGACTCAAGGCGAGCCTGCCGCAGGCGCATCTGGTGGTCGATGCAGCGGCCTACTTCTACCAGTACAAGAACAAGCAATCGCTGGTGCTGGCCACGCTGTCGGGCGGCGTACCGGAGTACGTCGTCGATTCCAGCGACCAGAAAGCCCACGGCCTGGACCTCGAGGTCCACTGGCAGCCGGTGGCCTCGCTGAGCCTGGGCCTCGCGGCCGCGTACATCGACGCCACCTTCCAGAAATACATCTCGCAATACGGCACCAATCTCGCCGGCGAGCCGACGGGCGAGCCCCGCCTGTCGTTCACCGTGAACGGCGATTACTCGATTGTGCTTTCCGGCGGCAGCAGCGTGGATCTGTTCCTGGGCAGCAGCTATCGCGGCGCCACGCGCTGCAATGCCGATGCGCTGGCGAATAAAGTCTGCCTGCCGGCGGCGAACTTTTCGCTCGGCGGCTCGCAGACCATCACCGATGCGCGCATCGGCTGGCGCAGCGCCGATGGCCGCTGGCGTGCGTCGCTGTACGCCACCAACTTGTTCGACAAGCGCTACGTCACCGGCATCAACCAGATAACCGCCGCGACCTTCGGCACGCCCATCGCCTCGGTCAACGCACCGCGCCGCTACGGCGTTGACCTGCATGCCGCGTTCTAAATCGGAAAGGTGTGCCGCGCTCGCGCTCGCACTTCTGCTCTCGGGCGCGTTCGCGGGCACGCGGCTCGCGCCGGCCGCGCAGGCGGTGAACGCGGCGAACACCGCGGGCGGCGCGGCGCTGTATCGCAGTTGCGCCGCCTGCCACGGCCAGCGAGGCGAGGGGCTCACCGCCTCGAAGGCGCCGGCCCTCGCGGGTCTGCCGGCCTGGTACGTGGATCGTCAATTGGGCAATTTCCTGACCGGCGTGCGGGGTGCGACGCCGGACGATACCGAAGGCGCGCAGATGCGCGCCGCTTCGTCGGCGCTGCAGAGCGAGGCGCAGCGGGCCAGCGTCGCCGCCTACGTCGCCGGCCTGCCACGCCCGAACGCGCGACCGCGCCCGCCCGCCGATGCCGCGGCGCTGGCCAACGGCCGCAACTATTTCAACGCCCTGTGCAGCGCCTGCCATGGCGCCAATGGCATGGGCAACCAGTCGCTCGGCGCACCACCGCTGGCCAGTGCCACGGCCGATTACCTGCTGCGGCAGTTCGCGGCCTTCAAATCGGGACGCCGCGGCGCGCACCCGCAGGACAAGCCCGGCGCGCAGATGCGCGCCATCGCCGCCATGCTGCCAGATGCGCGCACCGAGCGAGACGTGATCGCCTACGCCGCGGGGCTCGGGTCCTGATGCGCCTACGCCTGCCGGCCTGGATTTACGCGGCGCTGATCTGCGCGCCGGCGCAGGCCGGTTCCTGGCGACTGTCCGAGCAGTGTCCGCCGAGCTTCGAGAAACGCGACTCCCGCTGCTTTCTGCATTCCAACTATCAGCAATACGCCTCGCTCACCGGCGCAGGCGTCGGCGGCCTCAAGACGGGGCTGCCGCCGCTGCGCGATGGCTTCACGCCGCAGCAGATCGATCTGGGACGCTACCTGTTCTTCGATCCCGTGCTGTCGGCCAACGGCCGGCTCGCCTGCGTCAGCTGCCATGTCCCGAGCCAGGGCTTCAGCGATCATCGCGTGCACAGCATCGGCATCGACGGCCGCGCCGTGCGGCGCAATGCACCCAGCCTGTGGAACGCCGGCTTCCTGAAGCGATTTTTCTGGGACGGCCGCGCGCACTCGCTGGAGGAGCAAGCCCAAGGCCCGCTGTACAACGCCGCCGAAATGGGCAACCGGCCCGAGGCGCTGCTCAAGACCCTGAACGGTATCCCCGCCTACCGGGAGCTGTTCGCGCAGGCATTCCCGGCGGCCGGGTCGGCGGCCCGCGCGCCCATCGCCGCGGCACAGGTATACCAGGCGCTCGCCGCCTTCGAAGCCTCGCTGATCTCCCTGAACAGCCGCTACGATTTCTATGCCCAGGGCGTGGCCGACGCGCTGACGCCGCACGAACTCGAAGGACTCAATATCTTCCGCTCATTCGTCGCGCGCTGCGCGGAATGCCACACGCCACCGCTGTTCACCAATCAGCAGATCGCGGTCATCGGCATGCCCGAGCCACGCGGGCAACCCTTCGATCCGGGAGCGGGTCCACCGTCCGGCGAGCCTCTGCTGCGCGGCGGTTTCAAGGTTCCGAGCCTGCGCAACGCCGCGCTCACCGCGCCCTACGGTCATGGCGGGCAGTTCGCCACGCTGCGCGAGACGGTAGCCTTCTACACCGGTGGCCGCGGCCACGCCGTGCCGGCGGGCGAACACCTGCAACTGCACTGGCATATCTGGGAACCCAGGCTTTCACCCACGGAACTGGACCGGCTGGTCGATTTCATCGGGGCGCTCACCGACCAGTCCTTCCTGCCCACACCGCCGGCGGCATTGCCCTCCGGTCTGCCGCTGCCTCCCGAATCCAAACGCGACGGAGAATCATCGTGAAGAAATCCGTGTTGACCGGCATCGTCCTGATCGCCCTCGCCGCCTGGGCCGGATACTGGTACGGCAACCGTCACGGCCCGCGCCCGCCCGCGGTCGCGGCCCGCTCGACGGCCGACACCCTCGCCATCGCCAGGCAGGGCGCAGGAATCGCGGCGGATTCGCTGCCCAGCGGCGCCGGTAGCGGCAAGGTCATCACCGTCACCGCCGGACACTCCATCCAGGACGCCGTGCTCAAGGCCCAGCCGGGCGACACGGTTCAAATCATGCCCGGCCGTTATTCCGAGACGGTGTACATCGACAAGGACGGCATCGCCCTGGTGGGCGTGATCCGCGGCGGCGACTGGCCGACGCTCGACGGCGAGGGCAAGCGCAACGACGCAGTGCTGTACTCGGGTAACGGCATTCGCGTGGAGAACCTCAAGATCGTCAACTACAAGGGCAATGCCATCATGGGGCAGGCGGGGAACAACTTCGTGATCCGTCACAACTGGATCGCCAACGCAGGCGTCTACGGCATTTTCCCCGAGTTCGCGCAGAACGGGCTGATCGAATACAACACCCTGACCGGCATCGAGGATGCCGCCATCTACGTCGGCATGTCCGACAACATCGAGGTGGCCCACAACGAGGTCCACGGCAACGTCGCCGGCATCGAAGCCGAGAATTCCCGGCACGTGATCATCGAACACAACCTGGCGTACGACAACGCCGGCGGCATCCTCACCTTCATCACCCCGGGCCTGCCGATCAAGACGGCGTTCGACGTGGTGATCCGCGGCAATTTCGTGGTGGCCAACAACCACAAGAACTTCGGTGCGCCGGGCTCCATCGTCTCCGGTGTTCCCAGCGGCACCGGCATCATCGTCATGGCGGCGGACGATGTGATCATCGAGAACAACCTCATCCGCGACAACAAGAACGCCGGCATCATCGTGTCGGACCACAAGTCCTTCGCCAACATCACGCCCGACCCGGAATCCGACCCGAACCCCGACCGCGTGCAGGTGCTGCGCAACTTGTTCGCCGACAACGGCACCGATCCGATCAAGGAAATCAAGGCGCTGATGTTGGCCGCCCTGACCCGCGAGGGTCCCGACCTGGTGGCGGTCGGCGGCGGCAGCGGCAGTTGCGTGGCGGATCGCGATGCCATCAAGTGGCTGGGCATCGGCTCCTGGAGCAGCTGCAGCCGCACCGATACCCACGATATTTCAACGTACCTGCTCGATAAGCCCGCCCCGCCGCGGGTGCTGTCGGCCGAGGACCGCGGCAAGCTGGTCTATTCATCCGTGTGCGCGGGCTGCCATGCCTACAACGTGCGCATGATCGGACCGCCGACCCAGATCCTGCAGGTGCTGTATGCCGGCAATCCGCAGGGCATCGCGGATTACATCGCCCATCCGGTGAAAAAGCGCGACGACTTCCCGCCCATGCCCCCGCAGGCGCACCTGAGCTCCGATCTGCGGCTGGCGGTGGCGAAGTACATGTTGTCGTTGAAATAGGGACGCCTCAAAGGCTGAGGAAGGGGCGGAGCATGGCGGCGTAACTTGCACAAACATGTCTATGGAAAGGCTGTGGGACGCGCTGCGTGCGCATGCCGACAGCGGCATCATCCCCGCCTGGCACAAGGATGTTCTTGCCGAGCGCCTGCGCCGTCTCGACAGCGGCAGCGAACCCACTTCTGCCTGGGCAGAGGCGAAGGAGCGCATTCGCGCCCAGATCAAAGCGGGCTGACGTGGCCCAAGTCCAGATCGCCCGCTCGGCAGAGGCCGTACGGAGCGTATCGGCTGATTGCAAGGGTAAGGTTCAGCCACATGAAGCCCGGTTCGTCTCATGACGGGCCACCCTGGGCCTGCAGGTTTAATGTGCACCGATGGTGAGGCCCTGGGCATCGTCAAGTAAGCCCACAGGAATCCACACGTAAGGAAGATCGCGCAGCAGATTCGGCACTGGCGTCCGCTCTGCTTTGCTTGCGGCACAGGGAATAGTGGCATTGGTACATGCGCGGGATCTTGCCGCGAATCTCGAAGGCAACCGTTCCGCAAAGACATTGGCCTTGTAACATGGAATTTCCGCAACTAACGTTTGAGTGTGTACTCCGCCCCGCAGTAACCGCACTTGGCCCAGCCGGTCTCTTCGATCGGCAAATAGACGCGCGGGTGGGAATTCCACAGGTACATATCGGGCATCGGGCAGCACAGCGGCAGGTCCGCCGTGGTGATTTCGTATTCCAGCCGGGCGTTGGCCTGGATCAGATTGCGGCCGCCGGCCGCGGCTTCCTGGACATCGGCATTCATGGTCGTGTTGCTCGCCTGCTTTGCGTGTACCGACCGACATGATCGCATCCTGGCGGCGTTTGGCAACCGCCGGTGAGCCGTCCGCCGCGGCGCTCAAGCGGCCAGGCAGGAAGTACGACGCGCAAGTCCGGCGGGGGCGCCCCCGCTCAAGCCTGCGCCGCCGTCCCGAACACCTCCTCCCAGATGCGCTTGACGCGCTCGCGCGTCGCCTCGAACGGCGCCGCCTGCACCACCCGCTCGCCGCCGCTTTCCAGCGACAGCCGGTGCAGCACGCCGCGGAACTCGCGGTAGGTCTGCGCCAGCCTGTCGGCGGTGGCGGCATCGACCAGGCCGGCGGCGGCCAGGGATTCGAGCTGGCGGATATTGTCGGGCCAGGTCAGCAGCTGCGGATGCTCCTGCGCATGCGCCAGCACCCAGTACTGCACCAGGAACTCGATGTCGGCGATGCCGCCGGCATCCTGCTTGATGTCGAACTCGCCGCGCTTCGCCGCCGACAGCTCATCGCGCATGCGCGCGCGCATCTTGGCCACTTCCGCGCGCAGCGTGTCGCGCCGCACCGCCTGTGCCAGCACGCGGCGGCGCACCGCCTCGAATTCCCGGCATAGCGCCGCATCGCCAGCCACGGCGCGCGCGCGCAGCAGCGCCTGGTGCTCCCAGGTCCAGGCCTCCTCGCGCTGGTAGCGCTCGAACGCGGCGATGCCGGTCATGAGGAACCCACCCTTGCCGTTGGGCCGCAGGCGCATGTCCACTTCGTACAGGCGCCCGGCGTTCGAATGCATGGTCAGCAGGTGCACGATGCGCTGCCCCAGGCGCAGGAAGAACAGGCCGTTGTCCATGGGCCGCTCGGCGGCGGTCTGTTGTATCTCGCCAGCCGAATCGTGCAGGAATACCAGGTCGAGATCCGAACCATAGCCCAGTTCCAGGCCGCCGAGCTTGCCATAGCCCGCCACGGCGATGCGCACCGTGCGCAACGCGGCGGCCGAATCGCCGCATTGGGGCACGCCGTGCGCGGCGGTTATCTGCGCCCAGGCCAGGTCCATGCAGCATTGCAGGATCAGCTCGGCGATGTCGGTGAGCCGGTCGCTGACTTTCATCAGCGGCAGCCGGCCGGTGAGATCGGCCAACGCCACCGCGAACGTGGCGGCCTTCTGGAACTGCCGCAACGCCTCGACCTGGCGTTCCGGATCGTCCGCCGCCACGCGCTCCATGCGCGCCGCCAGCTCGGAGGCGAAACCGGCGCGCGAGGGCAGCTCATTGAACAGGCGCGCATCGATCAGCTCGTCCAGCAGCAGCGGAAATTCCGCGATTTGCCGCGACAGAAATGCGCTGATCGCGCACACCTCGATCAGCCGGTCGAAGGCGGCCGGCTGCTCCACCAGCAACGCAAGATAAGAGGAACGCGAGCCGATGGCCTCCAGCACCCGCAACACCCGTGTGAGCGCGACCGCGGGTTCGGCGCTGCGCGCGGCGCGATCAACGAGGCGCACAAGCAGCTGGCGCACCCGACGCCGGCCGGCCTCATCCAGGCGGCGATGCGCACCGCTCTGCTGATACGCCACCAGCGCGGCCGCGGCAGCATCGGCCGCCGCCCCTTCCCCGCCCCGCCCCGCGAAACCGCGCGCCCGTAATTCCTGCGCGACGGTGGCCGCGTCGCCGGCGAGCCAGGCCATGCCGGCCTCGGGTTGGGTTCGCCGCGCGTCCGCCGGCCCCAGCACCAGCGCTGCGAACTGGTCGGCGACGATCTTGCGCGCCGCCGCGATCGAGGCCGCGGCCGCCGGCCAATCCGCCTGATCCATGGAAACGGCCAGGCGCAGCCGATCCAGCTCGTCCTCCGGCAGGCTGTGGGTCTGCTGGTCGCGGATCATCTGTACCGTGTTCTCGGCCTTGCGCAGCAGGAAGTAGCTGTCGATCAGCGCCCGCACCGCCGTCTCGCCCAGGAGCTTCCCGCCGGCCAGCAGCGGCAGCACTTCCAGGATACCGGCGTTCTGCAGGCGCGGATCGCTCCCTCCGCGTACCAGTTGGAAGGACTGCGCGATGAATTCGATTTCGCGGATGCCGCCCGTGCCCAGTTTCAAGTGCTGGTCCAGATCGCGCCGCGCCACCTCGCGCGCGATCAGCGCCTTCATGTCGCGTAAGGACTCGAACACGCCGAAGTCCAGGTAGCGGCGGTACACGAACGGCCGCACGCAATCGCGGTAGGTATCGGCATAGGCCGGCGCGCCGACGATGGGCCGCGCCTTGATCCAGGCATAGCGCTCCCAGTCGCGGCCATGCTGCTGCAGGTAATCCTCCAGCGCGTCCACGCTGACGGCCAGCGGTCCGCTCTGGCCGAAGGGTCGCAGGCGCATGTCGACGCGGCACACGAAACCATCCTCGGTGGGCGCATCGAGCAGGCGGATGAGCGTGCCGCCGAGCCGGTTGAAATACTCGGCATTGTCGAGCACCCGCGGCCCGCTGCTCTCCCCGCCCTGCGAATACAGGAAAATCAGGTCCACGTCGGAGGAGAAGTTGAGTTCGCGGCCGCCGAGCTTGCCCATGCCGAGCACGATCAGCTCCACCGGCGCGCCGGCGGCATCGCGCGCAACACCGAACGTGGGTTCGAGCAGACGGATCGCCGCGGCGGCGGCCGCGCGGATCAGTTCGTCCGCCAGGTCCGACAGCGCGCGCAAGGTGTGTTCCACCGTGGACTCGCCGTTCAGATCTCGCCACAGCAGGCGCACCATCTCGCGCCGCCGCCACTGGCGCAGTTGCGCCATGGTTCGCGCCTCGTCGGCCTGCGAATCGAGCACCAGCGGCGTGGATGGCAAGCCCCCGCCGATACCCACGTCTCCTGCCAGCAGCCCGAGCAGCAAATCCGTATCGCGCAGCAGCGCCTGCGCCGCGAACTCGCTCACCGCCACGCAGCGGCTCAAGCAGAGCCAGCGGTGTTCATCGATGCCGCGGCATTGCGCCGCCATCTCCGGCCTCTCGCGCACGCGCTCCCACCAGCGCGTGACCGCCGGACGGAGCGGTGGCGGCAGATGCGCGAGATCGAAGCTGCCCGCCTGCCCGCTCATCTAAAGGCCAATGGCCTCCGGCCGCTTGATGCCGGTTTTCAGGCGTGCAAAGTCGGTGCGCCACATGCTCACTGCGCTCATGCGGCGCAGGCCAGCACGAAGGCCAGTACCGGCGGCGGGCACTGACCTTCCAACGCGGCGCGCTCGGGCTGGAACAGCGTGGCCACGAAGAACGGATGCGCCTCCATTTCCACCGCACGGATCTCGCCCGCCGTATCGAAGGCCGTGGCGCGCAGCGGGCCCGCGGTCAGCTGGCGCTGGATCTTGGGATTCAGGCCGTAACGGCAGTGATAGCTCTGCACCACGCTCGACTGCCCGAAGGCCTGCGCCAGACGCGACCCCGCCACCAGCGTAACCTCGCCCTGCTGTTCGACCAGCGCGCACTGGAGCGGCGCGATCACCCGCAGGCGCGCCTGGGGCGCGGTTTCGGCGTGGGCCGCGTCGCGCCAACCGAGCACGTTGCGCGCATACTCCAGCACCGCGTGCTGAAAGCCGCCGCAGGTGCCCAAGAACGGCACGCCGTGTTCGCGCGCGTGGCGGATCGCGATCAGCGCGCCGTCCATGCTGTGATACGGGCTGCCGGGCACGCACCACAGGCCGTCATACAGCTTGACCTGCTGCGCGGAGTGGATGTCCTCGGTGCTCACCCATTCGGTGCTCACCTCGATGCCGCTGCGCTCGCCGGCCAGGCGCAGCGCCTCGGGTATGGCCCGATGCGCCGCTATCGCGGGATCGAAGTCGCCGATGAGACCCACGCAGGTGGCGGGTCGATGCAATGCCGGTTCGGAAAATTCAGACATGCCATGACCACCCTGTTTCGAAGGGTGAATCATGGCATACCGCAAGATCGGGCGGTGGCGTCAGTAAGTAACGGTAACGGTGATGGTATCGGTGTAGTTGCCCGGTACCGCGGCTTGGTTGGTGGCGCTGTCCGGAAGGTTGCCGTACACGGTCACGGCATTGGCCGTACCGATGCCGGCGCCGGTGCCGGCGCTGGTCGCGGTGGAGGCCGTGCCGTCACCGAAAATGCTGCTGAAAGCCGCGCTGGTGTACAGGTTGTATTGCAAGGTGTTGGCGCCTGAGGCCATCAGTCGCTGCGCGAAGGCGCCACCGGTGGTGGTGCCGGCATTGAGCGCCACGGTGTAGGCCGTATTCTTGGTGCAACGGACGCTGATGGTCGAATTCGCGGTCTTGGCTCCACCGCCTGGCGTATAGGCCGGAAATGCCAGTGCCGTGGCCGAGGTGCTGCAGGTGGACTGCAGATTGGCGGTGACGGCAAAGGTGGTGGTGGCCGTGGCGGCCGATGCCGCGCCGGCGATGAGGCTCGCCAGTGCTGCTGCCACGAGTCTGTTGATCATGATGGCTCCTCGAAAAGCGCAATGAACGGGACAACCGGCGGCCATGTTGTTCGACATATGCCGGACCGGTCGTGACGCCGGTCGCATATTCGGCGCGCGGCGTTAAAGGTTTGCCGGAATCTGCCGGGCAAATCCCAATTCAGCGCCGCGCCCGCCGGCGTTACGCGGCGCCCCTCACAGCGTATTCAGGAAGGCCACCAGTTGGTGCTTCTGCTCCCGGGTCATACCCATCTTGAACCGCCGGTCGTAGAAATTGACCAGTTCCAGCAAGCTGGCGGCGGCACCGTTGTGGAAATACGGCGCACGTCCCGCCAGCCCCCGCAGGATCGGACCCTTGATGCGGTTGAAATCCGCGCACTTGCCGCTGATCAGCGCCCTGCCCGGATCGGTGGTGTAGAAGGACTCCGCCTGCCCGGCATTGAACGGGTTCGGGCAGCCGCTGACCAGGAACACCGGCAGGTCCGGCAGGCTGAGCTGCGCCAGCGCATCGGCGATCACCACGTCGGATTCCTGGTTGGCATCCGGGCTGTGGCCGGTGCCGATGTCCAGCGGCAGCGGCAGGGAATGATGCCCGACGTTGGGCGTATCGTGGCAGCTGGCGCAGTTGCCCACGAAGGTGGTGGGTTTGCCCAGCGCCGCGCTGTCGTTCAATCCGCGCACATTGCTGATGGCCATGGGCAGCGTATTGAACAGATTCTCGCCGGCCGCAATGTCGGCACGCGCCGCGCCGACGCGTCCATCCTGGCGCCGCGCGCTACGCTGCTCCCAGGTGCTGTACAGGGTCATGCTCGCCGGCGTGAAGGGAATACCGTTCGGCTCTGCGCCGAGACTATCGTTGATGCCCGGGTAGTACAGCTGCCCGGACAGCTCGATGGGGCCGCCGGTGGCGCCTTCCGCGTGCCCGAGCACGGCGTCGATGGCCTGATGGCGCAGGTTCGTGCGCAGATTGGCATCCAGCGTGTCGGCGCTGGTCAGCGGCACCAGGGTCTCGCGCCCGTCGAACATCACCGCGCTCAAGAATCCGAGATTCGTGGACGGTAAGGGTCGGCGGTACACCGAGGCCGTCAGCACGTGGGACTTGGGATCCACACGCAGCGCGCAGCCGTAAGGGTCGCGGACCACGCTGATGGCGAACTCGGCGTTCGCGGGCACGGCGTTTGCCACCCGGATCAACCCGTGTTGCAGGATCAGGCTGTGGCCGGCGCGATCGGTGCGGGCGACCTGGTCGCAATTCGCGCCGTCCACCGGCGCGAACAACGGGTCGGCGCCATGCGTCTGGCGATACAGCTGCCGAGCGTGGCTTGGCGTGAAACTCGCGGCTTGTTCGAGCAGGTGGCAGGTAGCGCAGCTGCGGCCGTTGCTGCCCAGACTCTTGAAGAATTCGTTGCGCCGGTCGATGGGCCCGTCGGCCTTGAACGTGCCCATCACCCCGCTGCCGTTCAAACCGAGAACCAACGGTCTCGCCATCCGGTCGGAGTCGGCCTGAGCCAGCCCCGCCAAAGCGCATCCCAGCGCCACCCTCCCCACCCAACCGAGCGTGCACTGACCCATTTTGTTAACTCCCGTATGGCAACAAGTGTTGTCGAAGGAGATATCGAAATCGGACCGCCAAACCCGCCATCGCGGGTCGAATCGGTCAGCAAGCGCCTTGCGACTCCCGCGCCGCGCCCCGCATAATCGTCCCGCATGCCGGAGGCAGAGAACGACGGTGCACCCGCCCGCGACTTGCGCGCGCTGCTGCAAGCCACGGGGGATGGCGGACCCGCAA
>JAFEGC010000420.1 GCA_018240265.1 Pseudomonadota bacterium
GGCGCGTACGACGGCGGGTTCGGACTGCTCGGAGGCAAGCCGCGCCAGTGATGCCTGCGCCGCAGGCTCGCCCCGATCCGCCGCTGCAAATGCGGCTGCGAAATCCTGAAAGCCGGGTTTGGGTGCGGGAAACCAGGCCTCGATGGCGCGGGCCGCCCACGAGGCCACCCGGTCGCGATGACAATCCGTGCAGGCATTGGGAGTGCCCAGCGCCACGGACAGATCGGGACGCGGGATGCGCAGCGAATGGTCGTGCCGCACGTCGATGCGCATGTACGTGCGCGCCGGCATGTGGCAGGCTACGCACTGCGCGCCGGCGCTGGAGAGCGGATGATGGTGATGCTGAGCCGTATCGAACCGGGCCGGCGCATGGCATTGCGCGCACAGCGCGTTGCCCGGTGCACGCAGCCGCTGGCCGTGAGGCTCATGGCAATCCGAACAGGTGACACCGTGCGCGTTCATCCGGCTTTGCAGGAACGAGCCGTACTCGTACACTTCCTCGCGCATTTGGCCATCCGCGAAGTACAGCGGTGCCGTCAGCGCGGCGGCGCGGAAGGCGTCCGTGAACGCCGTGCCGGCGGCAGCATCGGCGAAGCGTTCACGCCGCGAGTGACAAGGCGCGCAGGCGTCGATTTCTCGCGCAGTGGTCCGGGGAGCGGAACGCGAACTCAAGCCGCTGGTCGCCGCGATGGGCCAGGAAATATTGCGGCGTTCATCGAGCACCACGACCAGCCCCTTGCCCGGTTCGTTCCACGTCGCACGCTGCCGTGCCCACTTGAGATGACGCGAGCCGGGCCCGTGGCAGGCCTCGCAATCGACTTGCAAGTCGCTCCAGGTGGTGTGAAACGTGTGGGTTTGCGCATCGAAATTCTTGCGCAGGTGCGTGGAGTGGCAATCGGCGCATTGATGATTCCAGTTCTGGTCGATGCCGGTCCAATGCAGGCGGTCACCGGCCTTGAACGCTTCGCGCGGATACAAAGAGAACCAGCGTTGTCCGCCGGCGGCTTTCGGTCGGCTGTCCCAGGCGATGCCCAGTGCCTGCTTGCGTCCGTCGGGAAAGTCGACCAGGTACTGCTGCAACGGCGTAACGCCGAAAGTCCAGGCGATTTCGAAATCCGCCGGTTTGCCGTCGGCACCGTCGGTACGTACGTAAAACCGGCCATCGCGGCGAAAAAATCCGGTGTTCCATTTGCCTTGCGTGAACCTGGCATCGCGGAAGTCGCCCAGCACGGTGTGCTCGTTCGCGGGCTGCATGGAGCGCGCGTGATGGGAACTGAGCCAGGCGGCGCGCTCGGCCGGGTGGCAGCCGGCGCAAGCTTGACCGCCGACGTAGCGAGCCGCCTCGAGCGCGGGGTTGGCAGCAGGGCGGTTCGGCCTGCCGGGCACGGGCCACCCGTGCATCGCCCGCAACGCCCACGCACCGGCCGCGACGGCCAGCGCCAACGCCAGCCCAGTGAGCAGGCGGGCGGGGTTGGCTCGCATCAATAGCCGCTGATTTTGTCGGGCAGAATCACGTGATTATCTTTGACGTAGCGATCCCAAAGTTCAAGCAGCTCGCGGGCCTGTTCCGGCCGCGCGGCAGAAAGATCGTGCATCTCGGCCGGATCCTGCGTGAGGTCGTACAATTCCCAGCGAGGCGCGTGGGGGACCTGGGCGAGCTGCACCGCCTTCCATTGCCCGATGCGCACTGCGCTACGTCCAAACAGTTCCCAACCCAGAGAGTCAGTCTCCCCGCGCACCGCCTGCGCGGTGGCGGCCAGTACCGACCGCAGGGTCCGGCCTTCGATGGGATGCACCTTGTGATGGTGAAATTCATCGCCACCGCTCGCAATGCCGGCAAGGTCGAGCAGCGTCGGCGCCACGTCCATGGCGCTCACCAGCGAGCGATTGATGCCATGCGCCCGTTGCCCCGAGCTCCAGATGAATGCCGGTACATGAATGCCGCCCTCGGTGGGAAAGCCCTTGTACAACCTCGATGGCGCGGTGCCGGCCTCGGCCCACTGCGGGCCGTACCAGGTGAACGAACCGGCACGACCCATGCGCTCCAGCCGCTGATCGAATTTCGCGGCCCAGTTGCGAAACTCCGGGAAATCGTTCAGGTCATGGCCCTCGGCGCCGTTGTCCGACAGAAAGACGATGACGGTATGGTCCAGTTCGCCGGCTTGTCGCAGATAGTCGAGCACCCGGCCGACGTTGGCATCGAGCTGGTCGACCATGGCGGCGAACACCGCCATCTTGCGCGTCTCTCGCGCGCGCTGCTGCGCGGACAGGGTGTTCCAATCCGGCGCGGCGGGCACCGGCGGATGGGCGGTGACGCCGGCGCCGAGCAAGCCCTCGCGCACCAGCCCCTGCATGCGCCGGTCGCGCAGCGAAGCGGGGCCG
>JAFEGC010000421.1 GCA_018240265.1 Pseudomonadota bacterium
GATCTGTACGCAACGGACGCCCGCCGCAATGGCCGATGCCATCATCGGAGCTCTGGCGCGGCGCGAGGCGATGTGCGGCGCACCCTGCGAGCAGGCCGTCGCCTCCTATAGTCCGGAGCGGATCCTTGGCGCCGTCTTCGACAATCACCGCCGCCAGGCGGCCCGGGCCCCGGAGCCGAATTGAGCCATGCTGTTCACCACAGGGACATTCCTGTTTCTGTACCTGCCGATCACGCTGCTCGGCTTCTTTTTGACGGCGCGTATCGTGGGCCAGCGGGCGGGCGCGGCGTGGCTGGCGCTGGCCTCGTTGTACTTCTACGCGTACTGGTACGCGCCGGACCTGATCCTGCTGATCGCATCCATCGCGTTCAACTACTGGGCGGGCAGCTGGATTCTGAGTCGACGGGTGGCGAGCCTCGCGCTCGCACGGCGCATCCTGGTGATGGCGGTGAGCGTAAACCTGATCGTGCTCGCCTATTTCAAATATTCGAATCTGCTCATCGGCAGCGTCAACCAGGTGGGAGGGCTGCATCTGCCGCTGTTGGCGGTCACGCTTCCCATCGGCATCTCGTTCTTCACCTTCACCCAGATCGCCTATCTGGTCGATGTCTACGCGGGCAAGGTGCGCGAGCGCAATCCGGTTCACTACACGCTGTTCGTCACCTATTTTCCGCACTTGATCGCAGGCCCGGTGCTGCATCACGCGGAAATGATGCCGCAGTTCCGGATGGCGGAGAACTACCGGCCGTGGCTGCGCAACTTCGTCATGGGGCTGGCATTTCTGGGCGTGGGACTGGCCAAGAAGGTGCTGATCGCCGACACCGTGGCACCCTGGGCCGACGAGCTGTTTAACGCGGCGAAGACGGGTGCAGTGGATGCGCAGCTGGCCTGGCGCGGTGTGCTTGCGTACACGCTGCAGATCTATTTCGACTTCTCCGGCTACTCGGACATGGCGGTGGGATTGTCGCGCCTGGTCGGCGTCGAGTTGCCGTACAACTTCAATTCCCCCTACAAGTCGGTGAGCATCATCGACTTCTGGCGTCGCTGGCACATGACCCTGTCGCGGTTCCTGCGCGACTACCTGTACATCTCGCTGGGCGGCAACCGCAAGGGACCGATCCGGCGCTATGTCAACCTTGCCCTGACCATGCTGCTGGGAGGGCTGTGGCACGGCGCCTCGTGGACATTCATGCTGTGGGGCGGGTTGCACGGACTTTACCTGATGATCAATCATGCCTGGGTGCACCTTCGCAAGACCGTGCTGGTGGGGCTGGATGCCGTGCCCGGCTGGCTCGGGCGGTGGTCGGGATGGGCGCTAACCCTGTGCAGTGTAATGTTCGCGTGGATCTGGTTCCGCGCCGAATCCACCGGCGCCTCGCTCAATGTCATCGCCGGGCTGATGGGCGGCTCATCGGGATCGCGGGTCGCGGGGCCGCTTGCGTTGGAGCCGATCGGCTGGATCGTCGCCGGTTTCCTGATCGCGGTATTGCTCGCCAACTCGCAAGAGGTGCTCGATGGCCGATTCAAGGCATGGATGCAGCGCATGGAGGGGAGCGGGGGCGCGGCATTCCGGTTCGGCGCCATGATCGGCGTCGAAGTCATCCTGATCACCTGGCTGGCGTTGGTGTGCGCTTCACGCCAGATGACCCAGTTCATCTATTTCAATTTCTAAAGCATGTTGAATCGTCGCATACAGGGTTTGGCGGGCCTGGCCACCGGTGTGGCGGCCGGCATGCTGATTCTGGAGGGGCTGCTGCGCCTGCTGCCGACGCAGCAGGGACTGAACGCGGCGGATTTTTCCGCTGCGTGGCCCATCGAGCGGCTGGAAGGGCCGGCACGCTACACCTACTCCATGGATTGGGATCTGCACAATGTGCGGCATGGCCGAATCAACGCAATGGGATATCCCGCGCCGTTCGACTACGTGCCGGGATCGCCGACGATCGCCGTGGTCGGTGACAGCTTCGTCGAGGGACTGATGAACGACTATGCGGATTCATTGCAGGCGCGGTTGCAGCAGGCGGTCGGCTCGGCGCCGACGGTGATGGGTTTTTCCCGAGCCGGAACCGGATTGCCCGATTACCTGACGATGACGCGGCTGGCAGCGGACCGGTTCCGGCTCGAATGGCTGGTGATTCTGGTGGTGCCGGGCGATTTCGTCGAAGGCTTCCAGCCGCGAATCGGCAAGTATCACTGGTCTACGAGCCAGCCGGGCGATGCGGAATTGACGCCCGATGATCGGCGGCGAAGCGGCACGCGCCGCTGGGTCCGCTCCCTCGCCCTGGTGCATTATCTGAAAGGACACCTGGGAGTGTCGTTGCACGATCTGCTGTTCCCCGCCCCGGTGAGTGCCGGCTCATCCCAGTGCCGGCCGGCCG
>JAFEGC010000422.1 GCA_018240265.1 Pseudomonadota bacterium
GGCGTCATCGCCACCGAGCAGCTCGAACCGCTGGCCGCGCCCGGTGCCTGGCGCCAGATTCCGGGCCTGCTGCTCGGGCACGGTGTGGCCTCGTTGCGCTGGCGGGACTTGCCCACCGTGCTGCCCTGGAGCCTTGAATTTCTGCGCCGCGGCCGCCGCCATTGGTTCACCGGCAACAACGCGGCCCTGCATGCTCTGCAGTCGCACACGGCCGAGGACTGGCGGACGCTGGCCGCGGCGGTGCCGGCCGTCGGCGCACTGACCCAGTTTCGCGGCCACGATGAATTGTTCGAGTCGCAGCGGGCACGGACGCGCGCGCAGCCCGCTTTGCTCGCGCAGCGCGCGGATGGCGTCAACTGGCGCGACCTGGAAGAGATTGAACTGTCGGAGCTGCGTCAAACCCTGCCGCATGTGGTCGCCGGTGTGCGCTATCTCGATACCGGCCAGGTGGCATCCCCCATCGGCGTCGTGCGCGCGCTGGCGCAGGACTTGTCACGACGCGGCGGGCGCTTCCTGCGCTCGCGCATCGAGAGCATCCGAGCGCGCGAGTCGGGGTTCGATCTGCACACGGCGGCCGCGCTGATCCAGGCGCCGCGCGTGGTGGTGGCGGCCGGCGCCCGCAGCGCGCGGCTCCTCGCGCCGCTGGGCCTGCGCACACCGCTGATCGCCGAGCGCGGCTATCACTTCTCCTTCCCGCGCCGGCTGCCGCTGCTCGCGCGTCCGGTGCTGCTGCGCGAGCGCTCCGTGGTCATCACGCCCATGGAGTTCGGATTCAGGACCACCAGCTTCGTCGAGTTCGCCGCTCCGGCGCGCCCGCCGACCCGGGCGAAATGGCAGCGCCTGGGACAGCACCTGCGCGAGGCCGGCCTGTGGCGCGATACTGACGTGCCGGATGCCTGGATGGGCGAGCGCCCCACCCTGCCCGACTACCTGCCGGCCATCGGCACCAGCCGCCGGCACCGCGGACTGTTCTATGCCCTGGGTCACCAGCACCTGGGACTCACCCTGAGCGCACCCACCGCCCGCGCGCTGGCCGATCTCATCACCGCGGACAAGCGGGCGTCGTTTTTGGATGCATTGTCGCTGCACCGCTTTGGCTAATATGGCAGCCATGTCGCTTAGCGTGTTTGACATTTTCAAGATCGGCATCGGCCCCTCCAGCTCGCACACCATGGGCCCGATGAATGCCGCGCGCGCCTTCGCGCAGCTGCTCGCACAGCGCGGGCTCCTGGAGCGCACGGCACAGGTGTCGGCGCAACTGTACGGCTCGCTGGCGCTCACCGGGCGCGGGCATTGCACCGACCGCGCCATCCTGCTGGGGCTCACCGGCGCCAGTCCCGACACCATCGACCCGCGCAGCATCGAACCGACGCTGGCGCAAATCCGCGCGAGCGGCCGGCTCAAGCTCCTGGACCGGCACGAGATCGCTTTCGATGAGCCGCTGAATCTGCTGTTCCACCACGATCAGATCCTGCCCGGACATTCCAACGGCATGCGCTTCTCCGCGCATGATGCGCAAGGCGAGCTCCTGGCGCGCGAGGAGTACTACAGCATCGGCGGCGGTTTCGTGGTACAGGCCGGCAACGCCGCGGGTGGCGCAGACACACGCACGACCGCACCCTTCGAATTCGATTCCGCGCAAAACCTGCTGCAACAAGCGCGCGAGCAGGGGTTGGAAATCCACGAATTGATGCTGGCGCGCGAGCGCACCTGGAACAGCGACGCCGAGATCCGCGCCAAACTGCTGCGCATCTGGGCGGTGATGCAGGATTGCGTCAGTCGTGGGTTCGCGGCCAGCGGCCTGCTGCCGGGCGTGCTCACGGTGCGGCGCCGCGCACCCAAGCTGTACCGCGTCCTGCAGGGCGGCAAGCCGAACGATGCGATGCAGGCGCTGGACTGGGTGAATGCCTTCGCGCTGGCCGTGAACGAGGAAAATGCCGCCGGTGGACAGGTGGTCACGGCGCCCACCAACGGCGCAGCCGGCATCGTGCCCGCGGTGTTGCATTACTACATGCGCTTCGAGCCCGGAGCCAATGAAGAGGGCGTGATCCGCTTCCTGCTCACGGCCGCCGCCATCGGCATCCTGTACAAGAAAAACGCCTCGATCTCCGGCGCCGAGATGGGCTGCCAGGGCGAGGTCGGCGTGGCCTGCTCCATGGCAGGCGCCGGTCTGGTGTCGGCGCTGAATGGCACCAACGAGCAAATCGAGAACGCCGCCGAGATCGGCATGGAGCACAACCTCGGCCTGACCTGCGATCCGGTGGCGGGACTGGTGCAGATCCCCTGCATCGAGCGCAATGCCATGGGCTCGGTGAAAGCCATCAACGCCGCGCGCCTGGCGATGCGTGGCGACGGCTCACACAAGGTCTCTCTGGAT
>JAFEGC010000423.1 GCA_018240265.1 Pseudomonadota bacterium
GTTGAACACATCCGGATGCGCCTTTTCGATTTCATCGAGCAGCAACACGCAATGCGGATGTTTGGAAATCGCCTCGGTCAGCAGGCCGCCCTGGTCGAAGCCCACATAGCCCGGCGGCGCGCCGATCAGGCGCGACACGGTGTGGCGCTCCATGTATTCGGACATGTCGAAGCGCACGAACTCCACGCCCATGGCGATGGCGAGCTGGCGCGTCACCTCGGTCTTACCGACGCCGGTGGGACCGGCGAACAGGAATGAGCCCACGGGTTTGCGCTGATCGCCGAGCCCTGAGCGCGACATCTTGATCGAAGCGGCCAGCGCCTCGATGGCCTTATCCTGGCCGAAAATGGTGAGCTTGAGGTTGCGCTCCAGGTTCTTCAGCACATCGCGGTCCGAAGTGGACACGGACTTCGGCGGAATACGCGCGATGCGCGCCACCACGTTTTCGATGTGCGACACGGTCACCACGGTATCACGCTGATCGGCGGGCTTGAGCCGCAGATTGGCGCCAGCCTCGTCCACCACGTCGATGGCCTTGTCGGGCATGTGGCGGTCGTTGATGTGCCGCGCCGCCAGTTCCGCTGCGGCACGCAGCGCGTCGTCCTCGTACTTGATGCCGTGGTGCTCCTCGAAGCGAGATTTCAGGCCGCGCAGGATGTCGATGGTGTCGGCTATGGAAGGCTCGACCACATCGATTTTCTGGAAACGCCGCGCCAGCGCGTGATCCTTCTCGAAAATGCCGCGGTACTCGTTGTAGGTGGTGGAGCCGATGCAGCGCAGTTCGCCGTTGGCGAGCGCCGGCTTGATCAGGTTGGAGGCGTCCATCACGCCGCCCGAAGCGGCGCCCGCGCCGATGACGGTGTGGATCTCGTCGATGAACAGGATGGCGCCGGGGAGTTTCTTGACCTCGGACAGCACTGCCTTGAGGCGTTTCTCGAAATCGCCACGGTACTTGGTGCCCGCGACCAGCGAGCCCATGTCGAGTGCAAAAATGGTGGCATCGGCCAGCACATCGGGCACGTTGCCTTCCACGATCATGCGCGCCAGACCCTCCGCGATGGCGGTCTTGCCAACGCCCGCCTCGCCCACGTACAGCGGATTATTCTTGCGCCGGCGGCACAGGATCTCGATGGTGCGCTCGACCTCCAGCTTGCGGCCGATGAGCGGGTCGATCTTGCCCTGGCGCGCCGACTCGTTCAGGTTGGTGGCGTAGCGCTCCAGCGCCGTGCCGCCGCTGTCGGCGTCGCGATCGCCTTCCGCCGGCGAGGCGCCCTCCTCGCGTTCACCGCGCTCCTCGCCGCTGGCCTTGGACAGCCCGTGGGCGATGTAATTGACCACGTCCAGGCGCGAGAGGTCCTGCATGCTCAACAGGTAAGCGGCGTGCGACTGCTTCTCGCTGAAAATCGCCACCAACACGTTGGCCACGGTGACTTCCTTCTTGCCGCTGGACTGCACGTGGAACACCGCCCGCTGCAGCACCCGCTGGAAACCCAGCGTGGGTTGCACGTCACGGTCCTCGCCCGCAGGCAGACGCGGCGTGGTCTGTTCGATGAACTGCTTGAGTTCCGCCTTGAGTTTGGCCGTGTCGCCGCCGCACGCCTTGAGGATCTCGCGCACCTTAGGCGTATCCAGGATGGCCAGCAGCAGGTGCTCCACCGTCATGAACTCATGCCGCGCCTCCCGGGCTCCCTGGAAGGCATCGTTCAGACTGTACTCCAACTCTTGACTCAGCACGGTTCAGGCCTCTTCTAGGGTCGCCATCAAGGGATGCTGGTGCTGGCGCGCGTAGCCGAGCACGTGAGCCACCTTGGTTTCGGCGATTTCGTACGTAAAGACACCGCAAACGCCCTTGCCCTTGGTATGCACCTCGAGCATGACGCGTGTGGCCTTGGTTCGATCCATGGAGAAAAATCGCTGCAGGATGTCGACCACGAACTCCATGGGAGTGTAGTCGTCATTGATCAGAACCACTTGGTACAGCGGGGGTCGTTTCAGACGGGGCGCCGATTCCTCGACGACCAGCCCGGTTCCTTCCCGACCACGCTCGATATCGCTCATGCAGCCCCTTTTATAGGGCGCCGGTCGCAACTTTACAAGAACGGGAAACTCAACACACCGATCGGCGCGCGCTGTCGCCAAACGGTGTCACTCCACTTTAACAAGCAAAAACAAATGCTTGAGCCATCAACGGGCAAACCCGTATCATGCGCTCTGGCTTTTTCCTTAACGTAGGCAAACACCGACATGCTTTCGTTTCTTTTTGCCTTGACGCACGATGTGTAAAGCATGCTCGATGCCCGGCTCCAATCCCTGATCGCCAAGGCCGCAACCCAGGGCCCTTGGCTGGTCTCGATGGCGCTGGCGGCGCTGATCA
>JAFEGC010000424.1 GCA_018240265.1 Pseudomonadota bacterium
GGGGTGTCTCCAACCAGCCAGCTCATGAACTCCAGGTGGTTTGGCGGTAACGACAGTCCGTTCACGATCGGGTCGGTCACCACCTGCACGACGGACGGTTTGCCCGATTCGAACGCGCGATGGATGGCCGGCGCGATCTCGCCGGCATTTTCGACGAATTCTCCGTGTCCGCCAAATGCCTCCGCGATGCGATCGAGGCGTGAAGGGGAATGTTCTATCTCGACCAGGTGCCCGATGTGCTGCATGTGGGCGAGCGCTTCCGCGCCCCACAAGCGGTCGTAATTCACGATGCACACCACCGGAAGCTTGTGGCGCACGGCCGTCTCGAGTTCTGAAATATGGAAGCCGAATGCGCCGTCGCCGGTAATGAGGGCGACCGGGCGGTCGCGTCCGGCGGCGATTTGCGCACCCAGTGCATATGGAAGTCCAGTGCCGAGATGCGCAAATTTGGATGCCCAAATGAAATCGTGCGAACGACGTTCAAAGGTCGCAAGCTGGAACAGCAACGTGTAGCCGCCGTCGTGACAAATGACGGCATCGTCCGGAATCGCCTTGCGCGCTTCGAGCATCAATCGCGCCGTGTGGATCGGGCTGGTCCAGGGCGTGTCTTGCTCCAGCGTCCGCCGGTATTCGGAATACGCGCGGCGCCATTCAGACAGCCGGGGGTCGGCCTTGAAGTGTCCGCGTGCCTTGAGCGCCGCGATCAGCTGTCGCAGGACCGAATCGAGATCCCCGATCAAAGCCAGATCGATCGGGCGATTGACACCGACGGCGGCCGCATCGCGCTCGACCAGAATCCACTTGCGATGACTGTCGCCATGTTGCCAGTGGCGCTGGCGTCCGTAATTCATGCTTTCAGGCGCCGATGTCCCCAATCCAAGCACAGCGTCCGACTCACCGACAATGGTGTGACCTGGCTGGACCAGATATGGAAACCATTGCGGATCGCTGTCCGGCAGAGCTCCCAGCCCGCCGTATGTGGTCAGTACGGGGCAGCGCAGAACGCGCGTCAATTCTTCCAGCAGCCGATGAGTGCGGGTCAGATGTATTCCCATGCCAGCGACGATGATCGGCAGTCGCGCGCGCATCAGCATCTCGACGGCTCGATCAATGTCCGCGTCGGCAGCCTGCTGGCGAAGGACACGGTAATGCGCGGGTGCGATTGGCGGTGGGAATTCCCATTCGAGGTTTTGCATGTCCCAGGCGCATTCCACGTATACCGGTCCGGGCGTGCCGGAGGCCGCGGCGCGAAACGCCTGTCTAACCACATCGTCCGTCTGACCCGGATGCCGGATGGCCGCGGAGTACTTGCAGAATTTCCCGAATGGTTCCAGAAACGAGGCGTGCAGAAAGCGGCTGCGGCGCTCCGCGGAGTCGATAACTCCCTGCCGTTGCGCACCGAGGAAAACGACAGGGATATGTTCGCTCTGGGCGCAAACCGCCGCCGGCAGCATATTGGCGACGCCGGGGCCCATCGCGCCGGTAACCACTTGGACGCGGCCTGTCATGCGGGCATAGGCATCCGCCATGAATCCGCCGGCCGCTTCGTGCCGAGGGCCGACGATCTTGAGCCCCTCGCGCTCGGCGTGCTTCTGTACGTCCACGTGAGACACATCACCCGGTCCAAACATGACGGATACTTTCTCCGCCTTGAACAATTCCGCCATCCGTGCGCCGACCGTCATTTTTCGAAATTGTGTCATTGACGTCCTCTTGGCTGACGCACCACCCCGGCGCGCATGCATGTAGAGTGCATCGCAGCGGGTGACAACAGGGTGGACGTCGGCGCAAACAAGGGCGGCGCTAGCGCGCGCGACGGATCTCTTTGAATGGCCGGAGCTGTGCTAGGGTTTGCAGCCGCTGAGGGCGCGCCGGCGCGTTTCCGAAGGCCGCTCGCCAAACTCTCGAAGGTAGATGCGGCACAGGTACTTCGGATCGAAGAATCCCCATCGCCCTGCGATTTCGGAGATCGTTTCCCCGGCGGTTTCGGCCGACAGTTCCGCGCGGATGCGTTTCAGCTTCTCGCGGCGGATGAGCGCTGCCGGCCCTATGCCGTAAGATTTCGCAAACTCGTACTGCAAGGTGCGCAGACTGACGCCCGCGGCCCGTGTGACCTGATCGACCAGGATTTCGTCGTTCAAATGCGCGTAGATATAATCCCGCGCTCGCCTTACGGCACAAGTGTTCGCACCGGGGTGGCGGGGCGCTCGCAGCGACTCCGAGTCGACGGCAGCGTATAGCATCGATGTCAGCAGCACGTCCGATACTCCGCGGGTGGTAATACCCCGGCTGAAAAGCGAGTTCGGATCGTCCAGTTCCTGCACAATGGTGCGCAGCGCGTGCGCGAACGAATGGCCGGCGCCGC
>JAFEGC010000425.1 GCA_018240265.1 Pseudomonadota bacterium
GCGGCTCGGATACCGGTCTGTCCTTCGGCAATGGCGATGGCACGTTGCGCACCACGGGCACGACGCCGGCCGCGGCCGTGTATCTCAGCACCGGCCCCGGCGCCGTGGCCGCGGACTTCGACGGCGATGGCAAGCTGGACGTGCTCGCCGGCAGCACGCTGCTGCTGAGTGCTGCCGCGACGGTGACTCCGCCTCCGCCGACACCGGACTTCGCCATCAGCGCCTCGGCCAGTTCGGGCTCGATCGCCGCCGGGCAGTCCGCCACCGCGACACTAACCCTGACGCCGAGCGGCGGATTCTCCGGCACGGTGTCGCTGAGCTGCAGCGGCGCCCCGAGCGGAGCGACCTGCTCACTGTCGCCGGCAAGCGTCGCCCTGAACGGCGCGGCCACGACCACAACCCTGACCCTCGACACCACGGCGCGCAGCGCGGCCCTCACGGTCCCGCCCTCGCTGCGACTCGACATCGGCTCGAACCCCACCGCCCTGCTGTGGGCTCTGCTCGGACCAGTGTGGCTGATGCGTCGCCCGATGCGCCGGGCAGCCCTGCACCGTGCGCGATGGCTATCGCTCCTGATCCTCAGCGCCGGCTTCCTGTGCGGCTGCGGCGGGGGCGGTTCCTCGGGTGGTAGTTCTACCGGTCCGGTGACACCACCGGCCAGCGGCACCCCGGCGGGCACCTACACCATCACGGTGACGGCGAGCTCCGGCTCGCTGTCACATGCGCAGACTTACACGTTGACGGTGACCTGAAACCGGAGGCAGCGCCCCGCGCATCCTGGTGCGTGGGGCGGTTCACCTCCAGCGCATACTTCTCGTATGCATCGACAAGGCGGCCCACCTGCAGCGGGCACAGGACTCAATGTCGACCTCGAACACCCGCTTGAAGTGCTGGCCGCAGTTCATGGTCGCATGGCGGGGTATCGGTCCATCGCACTGTACCGCGCTAGCCTGAAGTTCAGGCTAGCGGCTCATCGGTCGCAACACGACACAACGCACAACTGTTGCCATCGGTCGAGCGCAGGCTGCGCGAAGTGCGATGGCATCAACCCACCAGCAAAGTCCATGCCGCGATCCCAGCGCCCATCAGTCCCAGCACAGACGACCCGATCCAGGCGAGACGTTTGCGCGTCAACGCGGCGACGGCGCCGAGCGCGATCCCCACCTGCAACAATGCGACGGCGTAGGCAAAGTAATGGTGCCGATGAATCAGATGATCGGCCTCTTCGCCTTTGCGTTGGCGCTCGCGCTCAAGTTCCTCCGCGTTCCGCTTCGCCACGGCTTGTTCGGTCTTGTAACGCATGATGTTGTTGTCGGTTTCGCTCGGTACCGCCTTGTCCACGCTGGCGAGCACGCCTTTCTGCGCCTCGAACACCGCGACCTTGATACCCTTGGCCTGATAGTATGCCCACTGGTCGGAGGCTTGCGCTTGCAGCTGCGTGGCCTCGGTCTTGAGCGCCAACGCCTCGTTTACCGTGCCGCCCGCGAGTAGCGACGCGATTGCTGCGCATGCGGCGAACAGCGCAGTGGTCAAAGCGATGGCGCGCAACAGGCGGCCGCCCTCCTTCTCGACTTCTTCATGGATAGCCTCGTGCAGTTTGTCCGTGTCGATTTCCACTTCGTGCGGCATGCGATGCTCCTGTGAATGGACGGATTCGACGATTGCGCAAACGCCCCCGGTATTGTAGCTGCCGGCCGTCATGATCTCGATCATGATGATGTTGCCATTACCCACCGGTGCATTGACAGCGGCGCCGGAGCGGTCAGAATCACATGATGCCCAGCGGGCAATCGGACATTCTCGTCATCGGCGGCGGCGTCGCGGGTATCGTCGCGGCGCTCGAACTCGTGCGCGCTGGTCGGCGCGTAACCATGGTCGATCGCGATTCGCCCGCGCGCTTCGGCGGACTCGCACTGTGGGCGTTCGGCGGCATGACCCTGATCGGCACCCCGCTCCAGGCGCGCGCCAAGATCCCCGATACGCCCGAGATCGCGCTGCGCGACTGGATCCGTTTCGGCGAACTCGATCCCGGCGACACCTATCCCATGCAATGGGCGCGAAACTATGTCGAGCATTCTCGCGTGCGAGTGCACGACTGGCTGCTCGGCGAGGGCATTCGCTTCATGCCCGCGGTGAACTGGGTGGAACGCGGCCTGTACGGCAACGGCAACAGTCTACCGCGCTATCACATCGTCTGGGGTACCGCGCGCGAGCTGACGCTGCGCCTGATCGCGGCGTTGCGCGAAGCTGGCGGCCGCAGACTCACGCTGCTGCATCGACATCGCGTCACACAGCTGGATTTCAGCGCAGGACGAATGACCGGCGCGATCGCAATCGACGAGCAATCCGGCGCCGAAGTGC
>JAFEGC010000426.1 GCA_018240265.1 Pseudomonadota bacterium
CTAGCGCCCATCACCATGGCCACGCGTTTTCGCGGCTATCTGCCGGTGGTGATCGACGTGGAAACCGGCGGGTTCAACCACCAGACCGATGCGCTGCTGGAAATCGCCGCGGTGCTGCTGGAGATGCGCTCGGACGGCTCGCTGGCGCGCGGCAATACCTACCGCTACCACGTCGTGCCCTTTCCCGGCGCCAACCTGGAGCCCGCCTCGCTGGCGGTTAACGGCATCGACCCCTACCATCCGTTCCGGCTGGCCATCCCCGAGACTGAGGCGCTGCAGAACGTGTTCAAGGAAGTGCGCCAGGCCATCCGCAACACCGAGTGCAAGCGCGCCATTCTGGTGGGGCACAACTCGTTCTTCGACCTGAATTTTCTGAACGCTGCGGTGGCGCGCAACGACCTCAAGCGCAATCCCTTCCACCCGTTTTCCAGCTTCGACACGGCGACCCTGGGCGGGGTCGCGTTCGGCCAGACGGTGTTGATGCGGGCAGCGCTGGCCTCAGGGCAGGAATGGGATTCATCCCAAGCCCACTCGGCCAGCTACGATGCCGAACGCACCGCCGATCTGTTCTGCACGGTGTGCAACCAGTTTCAGGGCATGTTCGAGGCCAGCCGCCGCCGGCTGGAGTCCATGGGTCCGCTGGAAGTGGAAAGCGAGGAAGCGACCGATCCGCGCGCGTGAGGATTAAACCGCGCCGGCCTCGGACAGTAGCTGCTTCAGCTCGCCGCTCTTGTACATTTCCACGGTGATGTCGCAACCGCCGACCAGCTCGCCCTTGACGTACAACTGCGGAAAGGTGGGCCAGTTGGAATAAGTCTTGAGCGCCTCGCGAATCTCCGGGTCCTCGAAGATATTCACGGCCGCGAACTTCGCCTTGCAGGCCTTGAGCGCGCCCACGGTCTGAGCGGAAAACCCACACTGCGGAAAATCCGGTGTGCCCTTCATGTACAGCAGCACGGGGTTCTCAGCCAGTTGCTGCTTGATTCGATCGACGGCCGTCATGTCAGCTTCTCCAAACAAGTAAGATCCGGCGTATGCGCCGGCAGTTGGTCAATGATCGCCCACTGCTCCTCTGCCGACAAGCTGCTCCAGCTTGCGATTTCCGCCAAGCTCCGCCGGCAACCCCGGCAGAAGCCCCGCTCGTCCAACACGCAAGTCTTGATGCAGGGCGAGCCGGGTGCCGTAGCGGACATAAGCGCAGTGATGGGGTCGCAAGGGCCGGTCTTCCAGGGGTAGCCGGCTCGGCTTTTCCAGGCGAACCGCCGCGACCCAGCCGCCGGTCAAGGGTCTTTCCGCGAGCCTCCGCGATCCGATCTCAGCCCAGGTTCTTCTCGACGAACTGCCAGTTCACCAGGCTCCAGTAATGCTCCAGGTAGCTCGGGCGCGCATTGCGGTAGTCGATGTAATAGGCATGTTCCCACACGTCGCAGGTCAGGAGCGGCGTCTGGCCGCCGGTCATCGGGTTGCCGGCGTTCGAGGTGCTGGTAATCGCGATCTGCCCGTCGGCGTTCTTGACCAGCCAGGCCCAACCGGAGCCGAAGGTGCCGATGGCGGCCTCGGTGAACTGCTTCTTGAAATCGTCCAGGCCGCCGAAGGTCTTGGTCAGCGTATCCGAGAGCTTCTTGCCTGGCGGCGTCTGCTTCGGAGTCAGGCAGTGCCAGAAAAACGTGTGGTTCCAGATTTGCGCGACATTGTTGAATATCTTGCCGGAAGATTTCTTGATCGCCTCCTCCAGCGACATATTCTCGAACTCGGTGCCGGCAGTGAGCTTGTTTGCCGTGTCGACATAAGTCTTGTGGTGTTTGCCGTAGTGGTAGTCGAGCGTTTCGCGCGACATGTGCGGCTCCAGCGCTTCGCGCGCATAAGGGAGCTCGGGAAGGGTGAACGCCATGGTGGATTCCTCGCAGAATGAAAAATTTGCCGTGCCCCTCGGGCGCCGCAGTCGGCCTTGCGCTCGAGGAATCGCCCACATTAGGTGAGCGGCATCGCAAATTCAACCCGCGTCGGCTTCTTCAGCGAAGATCGGTACAATATCGGTAAATAATCAATACCGTCTTTACACGCATGAACATCCAACCGCCGGCGGATCTCGTAAGCCAGGTCGAGCGCGCCCTGGCCGAGGACGTCGGTCCGCTCGACTTGACCGCCGCCCTGATCGGTGAATCCCGCCAGGGCCGGGCGCGCGTCATCACGCGTGAATCCGCCATCATCTGCGGGCGGCCGTGGGTGGACGAAACCTTCCGCCGGGTCGATCCGCGCATCCGCGTGGACTGGAAAGTCGAGGAAGGCGCCCGCGCCGAACCCAACCAGGTGCTGTTCGAGCTGTCGGGCCCGGCTCGGGGCCTGCTCACCGGCGAGCG
>JAFEGC010000427.1 GCA_018240265.1 Pseudomonadota bacterium
GCACACAGGCCACAGTGCGGCGCATAGATATCGAGCCTAGAATCGCGCCACGGCCGCCGCCGCCACAGCAAGGTTGTAGATGATCGTCGTCACCGCCGTCCACAGCGGTAGCGGCCGGATTCGCTCCGCGTCCAACGGAACGACGATGGTGTCGCCCGGCTGCATATGCGCGGAACTGCCTCGGCGAAACCATCCGCGGCGATCACTCGAATCCACGCTGCCATCCGCATGGACTACGTAGATGCGCTTCCGATCGGCCTTGGCGGTGATCCCGCCGCTTTTCGCGATGTAGTCGTCGCGGCTGAATCCCTTTTCCACGACATGGGACGTCGGGTTCTGGACTTCGCCGATGACCGTGATCTCCTGCGTCTTCTTGGGGACCATCAGCTTGTCGCCATCCTTGATCATGACATCACCTTCCGAACCCGGCGGATGCTTCAGCACCGAGTCGATGTCCACGACCAGCCGGCCGATCGGCTTGGTATCCCGAAGCTGCTGGATCAACTCCTGGCCAACCGCAATGGCGGTGCCGGCAGTGTTGTTGTTGGCTGGGCCGACGGTCGCCGCCAGCGATTGCAACGTCAGCGAGGTCAAATCGCTCTGAAAGCGGTTGCTCAGCAGCTCTATCTGCTCCTTCTCCCTTTCCTTCAGCACCTTGCGGGTGAAAACCGCTCCATGAGCGAACCCGAGATTGGTCAACCCCCCTGCCCGCTCGAGTAACGAGTGCAGGGTCTCGCCGCGCAACACTGGATATTTCCCCGGATATCTCACTTCTCCCGTTATCTCGATGACTTCCGGTTTGCTCCAATCGGGTATTTCCTTGATAACCAGGGAATCAAACGCCTGCAGGACAACATCGGCCGCGGTATCACCCTTCCGCAAAGCCGCCAGATCGATCTTCAACAGCTCGGTCTGACGTTGTTGTCCATTGACGACTTGGTAACGCGTCAATTCCGCTTCACTGCCGTAGGCTGGATCGTCCAGACTGCCGCCCGCGCGGATCAAATCGCTGACTCGCATCGCGGGTTCCAGCGGGTACTTACCCGGGGCTTTGACCTGGCCAAGAATGCTCACTACCTGGGCAGGCCGATCCATCGTACCCTGCAGTTCCAGGTCGTGGATCAGCGGTGCAACGAAGCGTTCACGATCGTTCGACAGGTCGAACACGACCACTTGATCCCGGGGCTGCAGTGCTACGTCTGCCACCGATCCCGGCGCCGCCAATGCGCGGTCCAGATCGGCCGACACGACCTGCAGTTTCTGCTGCGGCGGCACCTGCCGTCGGATCATGATGTAATGCCGATCCGCATTCGGTCGCAGCTCATCGAAGCTTGGCAGCACGTCGCTGATGCGCAACCCTGGCCGGTACTGGAAGGAATTCGGCCGGAAAACATGCCCCGACAACGTCACTGAATTTTCAAGCGTTGGACGGATCCGGGATATCCGCAGTTTATCCCCATTGCCCACGTTGGTGCGACGGCCTTCCTCGGCGCTCAGATCGACGTTCCTGGTAACCTTTTCGCTGGTAGCACTGATGTGTTCCAGGCTCCCTGTTCGTGGATCCGCTTCCGGCATCAAACCGCCAGCCAGGGCAATGAGCTCACCGGCGCTGTTCTCTGCCTTGAATTCATAAATCGCCGGCCGTCTAACTTCGCCATAGACGGCCGCCGTATGTCCGACCGGTGGGATGAAGATCACGTCCCCCGGCATGAGCTGGCGATCACCGGAAGTGTCCCCTCGAAGCAGCAAATCGTAGAGATCCAGCTCGCTGATCAGCCTGCCCCTGCGCTTGAGCTGAATGTTGCGCAGCGATCCGATCTTCTTGACCCCGCCACTGACGAACAAGGCGTTGGTCATGGTCGACAAACCGCTGACAAGGTAAGAACCCGGTTTTTCCGCCTCTCCCAGGACGTACACACGAATGGCGCGCAGATCGCCCATGGTGATGCTGACGCGGGTACCCAAAAGCTGCCGGTGGACACGTGATTCGATCGTGGCAAGAGCTCGCTCGAACGACATCCCTCCCACCGAAATCGGTCCGAGCTTCGGAAAATCCACGCGGCCGTCACGATTCACTGCGAGGGAATATGAGGCGGGTTCGTTCCCATACAGCTGGATCTGCAGAACGTCTCCGGGTCCGACGACGTAATCGGCTGGCACCGGCACATCCGTGACGGGCGCGAAGGTGCTGGGCGAACCTTCAAACAGATCGTAGCCGAAGGGTTTCAGCGCTTCATCCCCGAAGACCTCCAGACGCAGCAAGATCACTTTGACCTCGAAATCCACCAGCGTCGGATCTGCGGCGAGCCGCTCTGAGGCTTCCTTCGCGGTCAAACCTGCCAGCGGCGTG
>JAFEGC010000428.1 GCA_018240265.1 Pseudomonadota bacterium
GATGCTTGCCAAGGTCGCCAGCGGCGATGAGGTCGCCACCAGCGGCGGCATCCTGGGCAGGGTGATCGAGGTGGGCGAGCAGTTCGTCACGCTCGAAATCGCGCCGGACGTCAACATCAAGCTGCAGAAAACCCAGATCTCGCAGGTGCTGCCCAAGGGAACGGTCAAGAGCGCATGAGCGGCTACCCGCGCTGGAAAATCGTGATGGTCGGCATCGTGATGCTGATCGCCATCCTGCTCGCTCTGCCGAACCTATTCGGCGAGGACGATGCGCTGCAGCTGGCCCGCGACCGCGCCGCCGTCACCGCCTTCGACCGCACCAAGGTGGAGGAGTTCTTGAAGGGCAAGGGTATCGCCCCTTCCAGCGTGGTGCTGGAACAGGGCCGCCTGACACTCGGTTTTTCCAGCAAGGCCGACCAGCTCAAGGCTCGTGACTTCATCGCCGAAGGCCTGCCCAACCAGTTCACCAGTGCGCTCACCCACGCCTCGCGTGTGCCGGGCTGGATGCGCTCGCTGGGGCTCTCGCCGGTCAAGCTCGGTCTGGACCTGCGGGGCGGAGTGTACCTGGTGTACCAGGTGGACGTGCAGGGCGCAGTGAAGCAGCAGCTCGACCGCTTCGAGCAGGATTTTCGCGCCTCGCTCCGCAATGCGCGCGTCAATTACCAGGACGTGGTGGTGGACTATCCCGGCAACCAGGTGCGCGTGCTGTTCCGCGATGCCGACAGCTTCGCCAAGGGCAAGGCCGCCATCGTCGCCGACAACCGCTCCGTCAGCTTCACCGACGTCACCTACAACAATCTGCCGGCGCTGCAAGTGCAGCTCAGTCCGCAGCAGATCAAGGAACGGCAGGACTATGCCGTGCAGCAGAACATCACCATTCTGCGCAACCGACTCAACAGCCCGGAACTGGCCGTGTCCGAGCCGCAGGTGGCGCGCCAGGGCGTGGACCGCATCGCCATCCAGCTGCCCGGTCTGCAGAACTCGGCCGAGGTGAAGAAAATCCTGGGCAAGACCGCCACGCTCGAGTTTCGCATGGTGGATGAAACCAACAATCCGCTGGAAGCGGTGTCCGGGCACGTGCCGCTGGGCTCGAAGCTGTACTACACCCGCGAGAAGCAGCCGGTGCTGCTCAAGCGCGAGGTGGTGGTGACCGGCGACCAGCTCACCGACGCCTCCTTCCAGCCCAACACGCAGGATGGGCCCGCCGTGTCGGTGAGTCTGGACAGCCGCGGCGCCTCCAAGATGCTCAAGAATACCCAGGAGAACATCGGGCACCTGATGGCGGTGGTGTTCATCGAGCGCTCGCGCGAGAAGAACGCGGAAGGGCTGGAAGTGGATCGCGTGAACGAGGAAGTGATCAACCGCGCCACCATCCGCGGCGTGTTCAGCAACCAGTTCCAGATCACCGGCGTGAACCCCATCGAGGGCCGTGAGCTGGCACTGCTGCTGCGCGCCGGCGGCCTGGCCGCGCCGCTGTACGCGGTGGAGGAACGCGCCATCGGTCCGGGCCTTGGCCAGGACAACATCGACAAGGGCGTACATGCCATGGTGTTCGGCATGCTGGCCGCGTTCATTTTCATGGCCGTGTACTACAAGCTGTTCGGCCTGATCGCCGACGTGGTGCTGCTGGCTAACGTGATCCTGCTGGTGGCGCTGCTGTCCATTTTCGGCGCCGCGCTCACCCTGCCCGGCATCGCGGCGGTGGTGCTCACCGTGGGCATGGCGGTGGACGCCAACATCCTCATCTACGAGCGCATCCGCGAGGAGGTGCGCAACGGCGTGAGCCCGCGCGCGGCCATCACCGCCGGATTCGAGCGCGCGTTCTCCGCCATTTTTGACTCCAACGTCACCGCCTTCATCTCGGGCTTCGTCTTGTGGCTGTTCGGCACCGGCGCGGTGCGCGGCTTCGCGGTGGTGCTGGTGCTGGGCATCGCCACCTCGATGTTCACCGCGCTGATGGGCAGCCGCGCGCTGGTGCAGCTCATCTACGGCGGCACGCGCAAGTTGGAACGGCTGTCCATCTGATGTCTTCGTAATGCACCCCTAGCACCAGGATCTTCAAGCGTCATGGAATTTTTCCACAAGGTCACGCGTTTCCCGTTCATGCGGACCCGCAAGGTCTGGTACGGGCTGTCGGCCGTGCTCATCCTGGGCTCGCTCTTGCTGGTGTTCATCCATGGCTTGAACCTGGGCGTGGATTTCACCGGCGGTGTGGTGGTGGAGACCAATTTCACTCAGGCGCCGAATACCGACCGGTTGCGCACGGCGCTGGAACAGGCCGGCGTGAAGGGCGCGCAGGTGCAGATCTTCGGTGGCTCGCGCGACATCC
>JAFEGC010000429.1 GCA_018240265.1 Pseudomonadota bacterium
GGCGCCGGCTCGGCGGTGCGGCTGGTGCCGGTGAGGGTCAATGAGGCACACCCCGCAATCAGGGCGGCGCCACGTCCGTCGCCCGGTGCGCCGCCGGCGGAGCTGATCGAGATCGAGTTCGCAGGTGGCGTGCGGCTGCGCGTGAGCGAGCGCATCGGCACGGCCGCGTTGCGGCGGATCGTGGCGGCACTGCGCGCATGATCACACCGCCGGCTGGCATTCACATCTGGCTGGTGGCGGGTGCGACCGACATGCGTCGCGGCTTCGATGGTCTGGCGGCGGTGGTGGCGCAGCAGCTGAACCACGATCCGTTCAGCGGCCAGGTTTTCGTCTTTCGCGGTCGGCGCGGCCATTTGATCAAATTGCTGTTCTGGGACGGCCAGGGCCTGGTGCTTTACGCCAAGCGGCTGGACCGCGGCCATTTTGTTTGGCCGGCCACCGCCGAAGGCGCGGTGTCGCTGACCCCGGCGCAGCTGTCGATGCTGACCGAGGGCATCGACTGGCGCGCTCCTTTCCGCACGTTCAAGCCCGAACTGGTGGGCTGAGGACGTTTATTTTGCTTGGCACGACGCGGAGGCGCTGGCGAGGCTGCGCATATGCCATCGACGTCTGCCGAGTTTCCCGATGATGTTGTCGCGCTGCGCGCCATGCTGGCCGCGCAAGCGGCGGAGATAGCGGCGCAGGCGGCGGACATCGCGACGCACAAGGCGCGTCTGATCGAGGCGCTGGCCGCGCGTGACGCGGAGCATGCCGAACTGGTCGCCGCACGCGCCGGATTGATCGAGCAGCGATATGAGATCGAGGCGTTGCGGGCACGGCTTGCGCGTGCGCTGCGCGTGGCGTTCGGCCGCTCGTCGGAGAAGTTGCGCGAACGTGTCGAGCAACTGGAACTGACGCTCGCCGACATCGACGAGTTGCTGGCCGAGACGGCGCCGGATGCGGCTGCCCCGTCGGTCGCCGATGCCACGACGCCGGAGGCGACGAGCAAGCCAGCACGCAAGCCGTTGCCGGAGGCATTGCCGCGCGAGGTGATCGAGCACGCTGCACCCGGGTCGTGCCCGTCCTGCGGCGGCCACCTGCGCCCGCTGGGTGAGGACGTGACCGAAATTCTCGAGTATGTCCCAGGTGCGTTCCGGGTGATCCGGCATGTGCGGCCGAAATCCTCCTGCCGTGCCTGCGAGACGATCGCCCAGGCGCCGGCGCCGAGCCTGCCGGTTGCGCGTGGTCGCGCTGGCCCGGGGTTACTGGCGCATGTGCTGGTGGCGAAATACGCTGATCATTTGCCGCTGCATCGCCAAGCTGAGATCTATGCCCGCGCGGAGATCGATCTCAGCCGCTCGACGCTCGCCGACATGGTGGGCCAGATGGTGCGGCTGTTGCGGCCGCTGGTCGACGCGCTGGGCCGCCACGTCATGGCGGGCGAGCGCGTGCATGCCGACGATACGGTGGTGCCGGTCCTGGAACCCGGCCTCGGCCGAACCCGCACGGCGCGCTTGTGGACGTACGTGCGCGACGATCGCCCGTTTGCTGGCCCTGCGCCGCCAGCGGTGCTCTACCGTTACTCGGGCGACCGCAAAGGCGAACATCCGCGTGCGCATCTGCAAAGTTTCCGCGGCATCCTGCAGGCCGACGGCTATGCCGGGTTTGCCGGGCTCTATGCGGGCGAAGTCATCGAGGCCGCCTGCATGGCGCATGTGCGGCGCAAATTTTGGGACGCGCACGAACACACCAAGGCGCCGGTGGCGCATGAGGCCTTGCAGCGCATTGCCGCCCTCTACCGCATCGAAGACACGATCCGCGGCCGGCCAGCGGAACAACGGTTGCGGGTCAGGCTGGAACACACGGCACCGCTGATGGCGGAATTGTGCGCCTGGCTCGAGGCCATGCTGCCGCGCCTGCCGGGACGCAGCGACACGGCAAAAACCATTCGTTACACGCTGCCGCGCTGGCAGGCCCTGACTTTGATGCTGCGCGACGGCCGCGCGTGCATCGACAACTCCGCCGCCGAGCGGGCGATCCGTCCGATCACACTCGGCCGCCGCAACTGGACCTTTGCCGGCTCCGACGCCGGCGGCGAGCGCGCCGCCGCGATTTACAGCCTGATCGAAACGGCCAAGCTCAACGGCCTCGATCCAGAAGACTACCTGCGCCGCGTCATCGCATGCATCGCCGACCATCCGGTCAACCGCGTCGCAGAACTGCTGCCGTGGAACCTACCCGACGCCCGTCCCCGCCTCGATCAACGCCGCGCCGCCTGAAGACGCAATCGCGCCTGGCGCCTTGGGCGGACGCTTACGTCTGATGCGTGACCAGAGGCT
>JAFEGC010000042.1 GCA_018240265.1 Pseudomonadota bacterium
TTGATGGGCACTGGTGCATACGTGCGCAAGGGCAACGAGCGGCGCGACGTCGGCAGTTTCAAGCAGGCCATCGACTGGCTGTTCGATCTGGCCAAGAAGGGCCAGACCATCCAGCGCTACAAGGGATTGGGAGAGATGAATGCCGAGCAGTTGTGGGACACCACCATCAATCCGGAGAGCCGCCGGCTCATGCAGGTGCGTATCGAGGATGCGGTGGCGGCGGACGACATTTTCACCACGCTCATGGGCGATGCGGTGGAACCGCGCCGCGAGTTCATCGAGAAGAACGCGCTGCAGGTGTCGAACCTTGACATCTGAGACACCTTCGTTCGATGCGCTTCGGTGCGAACCGGTTTGCGGTGTGGCTGCCGGCTCGTGACCGTGCTGCGGTGAGCGCCGGGTGAACCTTGAGCCGGGTCCTGATTCTAAGCAGGTAAGGTGTTCGGATAGGCCATGCATTATGTCCCATACCACATCGTTCCGGGTTAGAAGCGCGAGCGTGGCGCTATTGGCTATCGTCTGGGCAGGCACCGCAGCCGCGAACGGGCATGGAGGTGGATTTCATGGTGGCTTCCACGGCGGCGCGGGCTTCCACGGCGCTGGTGGTTTCCGAGGGGGCGGCGGTTTCCGCGGTAATGTCGCGCATGCAGCCATCGGCGGTGTGCATGGTTTCGGCGGATATCATGGCAGTGGATTTGCACACGGCGTTGCGCCGGCGCACGCCGGATTCGCCCATGTTCCGCGCGGCCTTGGGTCCGCCGGTCATGTGACCGGCCATGGTTATCGTGGCGGCTGGGGGGGCAGCTATTGGCATGGCCGGTACTGGCCGCGTGCCTACTATCGTCCAGGCTTTTCCTGGTTCCTGCCGGTGCTGCCGATCGGATACGCCACGTTCTGGTGGGGCGGCTTGCCTTACTACTACTGGGACGATGCCTATTACACCTGGAGTCCCGCCTACAGCGGCTATGTCGCGGTCGAACCTCCGCCCGATGCCGACGCCGCATCCGATGACAGCGCAAACACGAACAATGCCGGCGGCTCGCCGGAGCTTTACGTCTACCCGCGTAACGGTCAGAGCGAGCAACAGACGGCGACGGACCGGTTCGAGTGCCATCAATGGGCCGTCGACCAAAGCCACTTCGATCCTTCACAATCCACCAGCTCCGGGGGATCGAGCAGTGCGGATTACCAACGCGCCATCACGGCCTGCCTCGATGCGCGCGGCTACAGCGCACGGTAGGACACCGATACGGCAACAGCCGAGCTTCAGCGGCGCAACGCCGCCACCGTGGAATCGATCCACGCCTGTACCTTGTCGTTGGTGGCGCGCGCATCGCCGGGCACCGGCTCGATGGGCGGGCCGAACACCACGCGGATCACGCCGGGTTTTTTCAGCAGGCCGCGCCGCGGCCAGTAATCGCCGGCATCGTGCGCCACCGGGATGATCTTGACGCCCGTCTCCACCGCCAGCATGGCGCCGCTTAGACCGTAACGGCGCGTCTCCCCAGGTGCGGTGCGTGTGCCTTCCGGAAAAATCACCACCCACAAACCTTCGGCCAGCCGCGCCTTGCCCTGATCGACCACCTGAGTGATGGCCGTGCGGCTGGCGCCGCGGTCGATGGCGATGGGCCGCAGCGCCGCGAGTCCCCAGCCGACGAAAGGCAGCCACATCAGCTCGCGCTTCAGCACCCACACGGCCGGAGGCAACAGCACCATCATTGCGATGGTCTCCCACGAGGAAGAGTGCTTCCACAGGGTGATGTGATTGCCGGGAGGCACCTGCTCGCGACCCTCGACCTGGTATCTCAAACCGCAAGTCAGCCTCAGGCATCGCAGCACTTGTCGCGCGTACCAACTGGCCGTGGCATAACGGTAGCGGTAGGGCAGCACTGCCGTTGCGGCGATGACGATGCCACACAGCGGCGTCCACACGAACAGAAAAATCGTGAACAGCAGCGAGCGCAGCAGTCGCATCGCGAACTCAGCCGGGCAGGTGGCTTAAGTTCGCCACGCCGCCGAACAGCGTGCTGAGATCCTTCAACATGGCCAGCCGGTTGTTGCGCAGCACGGCGTTCTCGTCCATCACCATCACGCCGTCGAAGAAGGCGTCCACGCTGCTGCGCAGGGAGGTAAGGCTCTTGAGCGCCTCACGATAACGCTTACCGGCCAGCGCATGCTCCACCGGCTCTCGTATGCGCTCGATGGCCGCGTGCAAGGCGCGTTCCGCATCGCTGTTGAACAGTGCCGGATCGGCGCGCACGCCGTCGGCGACTTCTGTCTTGCGCAGCAGATTCGCGATGCGCTTGTTGGCCGCCGCCAGGTTCGCGGCGTCCGGCTGCTTTAGGAAATCGCGCAGCGCCAGGAGCCGTGCCTCGATGTCCACTGGCGAGCGCGCATCGCTGGCCAGCACCGCATCGAGCATCTCGTTGGCAAAATTTTCGCCGCGCTCGATGTACAGGCCGCGCAGGCGATCCATCAGGAAGGCATGGCTTTCGCGCGCGGCGGCCTCACGCTGCACCGGCTGATTGGCAGCAGCGGTGGCGAGGAGCGCGGCCAGATCGATGTCCAGCTTCGCTGCCAGCAGGATACGCAGAATGCCCAGGGCGGCGCGACGCAGTCCAAAGGGATCCTTGGCGCCGGTGGGTTTCTGGTCGATGGCGAAAATGCCGGTGAGCGTGTCGATGCGGTCGGCCAGCGCGAGGGCCTGGCCGGCACGGGTCTGTGGCAGGCGGTCGGCGGCGAAACGCGGCAGGTATTGTTCCTCCAGCGCCGTTGCCACATCGGCAGGCAGGCCCTCGGCCAGCGCGTAGTAGCGACCCATGATGCCCTGCAGCTCGGGGAACTCGTTCACCATGGCGGTGAGCAGATCGGCCTTGCACAGCGGCGCCGCCACGCGCGCCGCGCCGCCCACATCCAGCGCCGGCGCCAGCAGCGCGGTGAGCGCCGCCACCCGTTCGGTCTTCTGCGCGTAACTGCCGAGCCTGGTCTGGAAGGTCACACGATCAAGCTTGGCGGCGAGCTGCGCCAGGGTCTGTTTGCGGTCCTGGTCCCAGAAAAACGCCGCATCCGACAGGCGCGGGCGTACCACGCGCTCGTTGCCCAGACGCACCTGTTCCGAGTCGCGGCTGCGGATGTTGCTCACGGTGATGAAATGCCGGGTCAGCTCGCCGCTCGCGCTCTGCACCGGGAAATAACGTTGATGGTGTTGTACGGTGGAGATCACGACCTCGCGCGGCAGCGACAGGAATCGCTCCTCGAAACGGCCGGCGATGGGCACGGGCCATTCGACCAGCGCGGTGACCTCCTCCAGCAGATCCTCATCGATCAGCGCGCGGTACGGAGCAGCTTCAGTCGGCGGAGAATCCAAGGCCGACAATTCCGTGGCGAGCTTCTTCACCCGACGGCGGATCAGCTCGCGCCGCTGCGCCGAATCGGCGATGACCTTGGCCTTGTACAACGCGCTCTCATAATCCGCGGGCCGCGCCAGGGAAAGGGGCTTCGGTGCGTGAAAGCGGTGACCGTAGGTGATGCGGCCGGCATCCAGCCCAAGGATGCGCGCCGGCAGCACGGCTTCACCGTACAGCATCAGCACCCAGTGCACCGGGCGCACGAATTCTGCGGTGTTGGCGCCCCAGCGCATGCGCTTTGGGATGGGCAGTGCCGCCAGGGCTTGCGCGACGAAGTCGGGCAACAACGCTGCGGTCTGCGCGCCGCGTTCGGTGCCGCTGAAGCGCAGCCACGCGCCCTTGTCTGTTTTCCAGTGCTCGAGCCGACCCACCTCCACGCCGCAGCTACGCGCAAAGGCCAGCGCCGCCTGCGTCGGCGCACCCTGCGCATCGAAGGCATTGGACAGCGGCGGACCGCGCCGTTCCATGGGGCGATCCGGCTGCCGGTCGGCCAGATCGGAGATCAGCACCGCCAGGCGTCGGGGTGTGGCGAAGCGGCGCGCCGGGCCGTGCGCGATACCCGCCGCCGCCAGGCTCTTGAGCAGGTGCTCGCTTAGCGCCGTGCTCAGGGTTTCCAGCGCCTTGGGCGGCATCTCCTCGACGCCGAGCTCGAACAGAAAGTCCTGCGCCAGCATCAGACCACCGCCGCGGTCGAATCTTTCAGCAGCGGGAAGCCGAGCTTCTCGCGGCTGTCGCGGAAGGCCTCCGCCACACCGCGCGCCAACGCGCGCACGCGCAGGATGAAACGCTGCCGTTCCGTCACCGAGATGGCGCGGCGTGCATCCAGCAGATTGAACGTGTGCGAGGCCTTGAGCATTTTCTCGTACGCGGGCAGCACCAGCTTCTCGCCGAGCAGCCGTTGGCAGTCGCTTTCCCAGAAATCGAACTGCGCGAACAGCGAGGGCACATCCGCCTGCTCGAAATTGAACATGGATTGTTCGACTTCGTTCTGGTGATACACATCGCCGTAGCTGGTGCGGCCGAAGGGTCCGTCGCTCCAGGCGATGTCGTAGATGCTTTCCGTTCCTTGTAGATACATGGCCAGGCGTTCCAGGCCATAGGTGATCTCGCCCATCACGGGCCGGCAGTCGAGCCCGCCCACTTGCTGGAAGTAGGTGAACTGCGAGATTTCCATGCCGTTCAACCATACTTCCCAGCCTAGGCCCCAGGCGCCCAGGGTGGGGGATTCCCAGTTGTCCTCGACGAAGCGGATGTCGTGCACCAGCGGGTCGAGACCGAGGCGGCGCAGCGAGCCGATATACAGCTCCTGGAAATCATCCGGCGAGGGCTTGATCGCCACCTGGTACTGGAAGTAGTGCTGCAGGCGGAACGGGTTCTCGCCATAGCGGCCGTCGGTGGGGCGGCGCGAGCCCTGCACGTAAGCTGCGCTCCACGGCTCCGGACCCACAGCGCGCAGGAAGGTGGACGGATGGAAGGTGCCCGCGCCCATTTCCTGATCATAGGGCTGCATGATCACGCAGCCCTGTTCGGACCAGTAGGTTTGTAGTTCGAAGATCAGAGCCTGGAAGGTCGCTGGTTTCTTATGAGGCATCGCCAGGGAAGGGGGCAGCAAAAGACGCAGTATGCCAGTGTTCGCGGGGGGACAGAGAGTCCCATTCCGTTTGCGCAAGATGCGGCACGCCGAGCTTGCGCAGGAAATTCTTAACCGCCGTGATCAGCCGATCCATGATCGAGTTCTTCACTCCCCGCTCCGCCATCGCGGCGATCACTTCTTGATGTGCGTGAGTTCCGAAGCCCCGCGGTGCGTGCGCCCAACCTCTTGCCAGATGTCCTTCAAGCCACCCATGGCATGAAGCTTTCGGACCATGTCGATGGCCTTGGCGAACTCTGGGTAGCGCTCCCTGGCCAGGTGCCCGAAGGCTTCGTGCACGAAGGTGCGCTGCGCGGTTTCAACATCCGGCAGGTTCGAGGCAATGAAATGCACGCTCCCATCCTCGGCGTGGTAGGTCCCGCGCGCATCATCTGGCACCTCGATATCTGGCGCGTTCGCCCTGACTGCTCGCATGCGGGATGCAATTCGCCCCGCCTCACCCAAGCCGATCTCGGCGTCTTCCTGACGCTGACGAGCGCGCTCCAGCATTTCGGACTGGCTGACGGGACGAGCCTGCCCAGATTGGTCAACCTCGATTGCCCCGACACGATGCGCGTCCAAGACCGGCATCGGCGATGCGCTCTCGCCCCGACGCTTCGTGCGGCCGAAGCGGTCTATCTGGAAATCAGACGGCGCATTAAGTTCAATACAGGCGGCGTTTGCACTGATGATGTGCGGTTGATTTGGCGACTCGCACCAAAACAGGGCAGACTGTGCACCTGGTGTGACCTAAGTGCTTGATCTCATGGTGCCGAGTTGGTGGCACGCCCCATGCAAGGGCATGGGCTCCGGCGAAGGCCGGCCATTACAAGCACCCAGCAGCTCTTGGAGTAAAGATTTATGACTGCCGCTGATGTTCTGAAATTGATCAAGGAAAAGGAAGCCAAATTCGTCGATCTTCGCTTTGCCGACACCATGGGCAAGGAACAACACGTCACCATCCCGGCGCGGACGGTGGACGAGGGGTTTTTCAAGGATGGCAAGATGTTCGACGGTTCGTCGATCGCCGGTTGGAAGGGCATCAACGAGTCGGACATGATCCTGATGCCGGATGCCGGCACTGCCGTGGTGGATCCATTCTTCGAAGAGACCACCGTCAATTTGCGCTGCGACGTCATCGAGCCCATGACCATGCAGGGCTATGGCCGCGATCCGCGATCCCTGGCCAAGCGCGCGGAAGCCTACTTGAAGTCCACCGGCATCGCCGACAGCGCGTTGTTCGGGCCGGAGAACGAGTTCTTCGTGTTCGACAGCGTGAAGTGGCATGCCGAGATGCGCGGCTGTTCCGCGGAAATCGATTCCGCGCAGGGCGCCTGGAACACCAATCGCGATTATGACGACGGCAACAAGGGTCACCGCCCCGGCATCAAGGGCGGCTACTTCCCGGTGCCGCCGGTGGATGCCTACCAGGACATCCGCAGCGCCATGTGCGAGGCGTTGGAAGAAATGGGATTGAAGACCGAGGTGCACCACCACGAAGTGGCCACCGGCGGTCAATGCGAGATTGGCGTCAACGCCAACACACTGGTGAAGAAGGCCGACGAGGTGCTGATCCTCAAGTACGCCATCCAGAACGTTGCGCACGGCTACGGCAAAACCGCGACCTTCATGCCCAAGCCCTTGGTGGGCGACAACGGCAGCGGCATGCATGTGCACCAGTCGCTGCAGAAGGACGGCAAGGCGCTGTTCGCCGGCGACAAGTACGGCGGGCTGTCGGATCTGGCGCTGTATTACATCGGTGGCATCATCAAGCATGCGCGCGCCATCAACGCCTTCACCAACGCCAGCACCAACAGCTACAAGCGCCTGGTGCCGGGCTTCGAAGCGCCGGTGATGCTGGCCTACTCGGCCCGCAACCGCTCGGCCTCCATCCGCATTCCCTGGGTGAGCAATCCTAAGGCGCGGCGCATCGAAGTGCGCTTCCCGGATTCCACCGCCAACCCCTATTTTGCCTTCGCCTCCATGATGTTGGCGGGCCTGGACGGCATCCAGAACAAGATTCACCCGGGCGAGCCGGCCGACAAGGACTTGTACGACCTGGAACCGGAGGAGGCCAAGCACATCCCGACGGTGTGTCATTCGCTGGACATGGCGCTGGAGGCCCTGGACAAGGATCGCGGCTTCCTGAAGGCGGGCGGCGTGTTCACGGACGATCTCATCGACGCTTACATCGATCTGAAAATGAAGGAAGTCACACGCCTGCGCATGACCACGCATCCGATCGAGTTCGACATGTATTACAGCTTGTGATGGAGCAAGGGGTGCCTAGCCCAGGGCCAGGTGTCCCGTAGCCTTCGGTGACGGCGGTCACCGCTGCGCGCGCCGCCGTCACCTTCCTTTTGTCGCCGTGATTGGTTTGAAGGTATGCTTTACCACCATGCACCAGCGATATCTCGCGATCAGTCTTGCCGCGGCCATGCTCTGCGCGGCGCCGGGCTGGGCGGCGGTCATCTACAAGTGGACCGATGCGGACGGCGTGGTGCATTTCTCCGATCAGCCGACACCGGGAGCCGAGCGCATCGTCACCCAGAGCGGACCGGTGTCGCGTCCCGCGGGCTCGGCGGTTTCATCCTCGCCGCGCACGGCCGCACGGCGTCAGCCTACCAAGACCGAGCCCAACGCCACGGCGGTGGATTACACCGAGTTCGAGATCCAGGCGCCGCAGCCGGAGCAAACCTTCCACGATCAGACCGTAAACGTGCGCGTCCGGTTGGAGCCCGAGTTGAAGCCGGGCCATCTGCTGTCGCTGTACCTGAACGGCAAGCTGGTGGAGGGTCAGTCGCCCAAGTCCACCGATTTCACGCTGACGGACTTGGCGCGCGGCTCGTACACGCTGACCGCCTCGGTCATGGATGCTGCCTCGGGCGAGAGCAAAACCACCGCGCCGGTGACCTTCTACGTGCAGCAGCCCTCGCTCCTGTCGCCGCTCCGACGCAAGAAGTAACCTTTTCGCAGCGTTTGCGCCGGGCTTTAAGCCATGGCGGTTGAATATCCCCTGCAGCCATGGCGCTTCGACAGCGCCGAGCTTCTGGATGCGCTGGTTACCAGCGTGTTCGTGCTCGATGCCGAGGCGCGCGTGGACTACCTGAACGCGGCGGCGCAGACGCTGATCGGCCTGGGACGAAACCAGGCGCTGGGCCGGCGGCTGGTGGACATCGCACGCGGCGCCGAGCTGCTGCTGCCCCTGTTCGAGCGTGTGCGCGTCGCCGGCGAGAGCGTGGTACAACGTGAATTGTCCTGGCCCGTGCCCGGCGGGGGCGATCGCATCCTGGATTGCGCGGTGTCGCAGGTGGTATTCGGCGCCGATGCGCTGCGCGTCGCTACGCCGGGCATCGCCACGCCGCGCGTGCTGGTGGAAATCGAGGACATCACCCAGCACCGCCGCCTGACCCGCGACAACGCGCTGCTGGCGCAGGTGGGCGGGAGCCGGCTCATGGTGCGGCAGCTCGCCCACGAGATCAAGAATCCGCTCGGCGGCCTGCGCGGCGCGGCGCAGCTCCTGGAGCGCGAACTGCCTGGCCCTTCCCTGCGCGAGTACACGCGCATCATCATCAGCGAAGCCGACCGTCTCGCCGGCCTTCTGGATTCGATGCTGGGACCAGGGCGACCGCCGGCCAAGCAGCACGTCAACGTGCACGAGCTGCTGGAGCGCGTGTATCAGCTGCTGCGCAATGAGGCGCCCGCGGGCGTGGCGATCGCGCGCGATTACGACCCGAGCCTGCCGCCGCTGAGCGTGGACCCGAACCACATCATCCAGGCCATGCTCAATCTGGGGCGCAACGCATTGCAATCGCTGGCCGCAGGCCACGTGGCAGCGCCGCGCCTGATACTGCGCACCCGCGCCGCGACCGGCGTGAGCATCGGCGCCAGGCGCCACCGCGTCGTGGCCACCATCGAGTTCGAGGACAACGGGCCCGGCGTTCCGGCGGCAATCCGCGACACGATTTTTTATCCGCTGGTTTCCGGCCGCTCCGATGGAACCGGTCTGGGACTGGGCATCGCGCAGGACCTGGTCTCGCGCCATGGAGGCCTGATCGAATTCGATTCGGTGCCGGGACGCACGATTTTTACCATCCTGCTGCCCTTGGATGCGCCATGAATGCAAAGCCGCTGAAAGTCTGGTTGGTCGATGACGATGCATCCATCCGCTGGGTGCTGGAAAAAGCGCTCAAGGGCAGCGGTATGCTACCCAAGTCCTTCGATCAGGCCGACGGCGTGCTGAGCGCGCTGCGAGCGGAGGCGCCGGATGTGCTGATGACGGATATCCGCATGCCTGGGCGCAACGGCCTGGATCTGCTCAAGGAAATCCAGAGCTCGCGCCCCGGCCTGCCCGTCATCGTGATGACCGCGCATTCGGATCTGGACGCGGCCGTAGCCGCCTACCAGGGCGGGGCCTTCGAGTACCTGCCCAAGCCCTTCGACATCGACAAGGCCGTGGAACTGGTGCAGCGCGCCTCGCAGCAGGCCGCGCCCGCCACCGATGTCGAGGGCGCGCGCCGCAGCATCCCGGAGCTGCTGGGCCAGGCGGCCTCGATGCAGCAGGTGTTCCGGGCCATCGGCCGGCTGTCGCGTTCCAGCATGACCGTGCTCATCACCGGCGAGTCCGGCACCGGCAAGGAACTGGTGGCGCGCGCGCTGCATCGGCACAGCCCCCGCGCCGGGGGCGCCTTCGTGGCGCTGAACACCGCCGCCTTCACCGCGGAGTTGTTGGAATCGGAATTGTTCGGTCACGAGAAAGGCTCGTTCACCGGCGCGGATGCGCTGCGGCGCGGACGTTTCGAACAGGCCGACGGCGGCACGCTGTTTCTGGACGAGATCGGTGACATGTCGCCGGCGTTGCAGACGCGGCTGTTGCGCGTGCTGGCGGAAGGCGAGTTCTACCGCGTCGGCGGCCAGATGCCGGTGAAGGTGGACGTGCGCGTCATCGCGGCCACGCACCAGGACCTGGAGGCGCGCGTGCACAACGGCCAATTTCGCGAGGACCTGCTGCACCGCTTGAACGTCATCCGTATCGAGATTCCGCCGCTGCACGAGCGGCGCGAGGACATTCCTGAGCTGCTACGCCATTACCTGGCCGAAGCGGCGCAGGAACTGGGCGTCGAACCCAAGCAGCTCAAGCGCTCGGCCGAGAACGCGCTGGTGGCCTTCGACTGGCCGGGCAATGTGCGCCAGCTGGTCAACGCCTGCCGCCGTCTGACGGTCACGGCACCGGGCCGCGAGATCCGCGTCGAGGATATCCCGCCGGACCTGGGCGGAACGGCGGGCGCACATGCGCCCAGCCATGATTGGATGAACAAGCTGGCCCACTGGGCCGAGGCCGAGCTGGACGCCGGCGCCAAGCGCCTGCTGGACCAGGCCGTGCCCGAGGTCGAGCGCATTCTCATCGGCGTGGCGCTGCGCAAGTCCGACGGCCTGAAACAGGACGCGGCCAAGCTCCTGGGCTGGGGCCGCAACACACTAACGCGCAAAATGAAAGAACTGGGGATGGACGGCCGCCCGATATAATGTGTCCATGTGGCACAGGCTGATTCACGAGCTGTTCGGCGTTTCCGAAACCCAGATCCTGGGTAATTCGCTGGTCGACTGGGTGGGCGCCGCCGTCCTGGTGGGGCTGATCTGGTCGGTACTGCTGCTGCTGCGCAAGATCGTCTCCTCGCGCTACCTGCGGTTCACCGGCGCGGAACATCCGACGGCGGTGCGGCTGCTCGCCTACCTCGTCGGCCACACCAAACATCTGCTGTTCATCGCCATCGCGCTGTATGCGGCCGAGGAGTTCCTGACCTTCCCGCCGCGTATCCACCTTATCAGCACCAACATCGTGGTCATCCTGCTGCTGGTACAGGTGGGCATCTGGGCCGGCCGCACGCTGCAGTTCTATCTGGAGATCCGCAACACGCGTAACGGCGTCTCGGACCTGCAGCTCACCAGTTCGCTTGACATCATCAAGTTCGTCTCGATGGTGCTGGTCTGGTCGCTGGTGTCCCTGGTGGCGCTGGACAACCTGGGCGTGAACATCACCGCGCTCCTGGCCGGCCTGGGCGTGGGTGGCGTGGCGGTGGCGCTGGCGCTGCAGAATGTGCTGGGCGATCTGTTCGCTTCGCTCGCCATCGCACTGGACAAGCCTTTCGTGGTGGGCGACACGCTGGTGCTGGATACTTACACCGGCAAGGTGGAGCGCATCGGCATCAAGACCACGCGGTTGCGCGCGGATTCGGGCGAGCAGATCGTGCTGTCCAACGCGGAGCTGCTCAAGAGCCGAATTCGCAATTTCAGCTCCGGCGAGGAGCGGCGGGCGGTGCTGTCGTTCGGCATCGACCCGGCGACGCCGGTGGAGCAGCTGCGGAAGATTCCGGGCATGGTCGAGCGCATCGTGCGTGCCGAGCCCCATTCGCGTTTTGACCGCTGCCACCTGAAGAGCTTCGGCGACTGGTCGCTGCAGTACGAGACGGCGTTTTTCACCCGCGATCCGGTGGCCCGGCCCCTCCTGGACATGCAGCAGGCGGTGAATCTCGCGCTGCTGTCGGAACTGCGCGCGCGCGGCATTCGCCTGGCGGTGCCGGCGCAGCGCAGCCTGCCCGCCGCGGAAACCGGGCCCGTCGCACCGGCGCCTGCCGCCCCGCGAGGATGATCAGGCGGTCTGCGCTGCCGCCGATGGCACGCACGAAGGCGCGGACCTGCCGGTGGCCAGTGCTCCGACCAGGTCTGCAAGACAGAGTTGGTGCCGCGTCAGGTATTCGCCGAGGCCGGCATTGATCTTTCGGCACACCAGCGGATCGTAAAACAGCGCCGTGCCCACGCCCACGGCGCTGGCGCCGGCGAGCATGAACTCCACCGCATCGGTGGCGCTGGCGATGCCGCCCTGGCCGATGATGGGGATGCGGTGACGGCGCGCGATCTCGGCGACCTGGAATACCTTGAGCAGCGCGATGGGCTTGATGGCGGGGCCGGACAGCCCGCCCTGCACGTTGCCGATGACGGGCTTACGCGTCTCGCTGTCGATGGCCATGCCCATGACGGTGTTGATTACCGACAGCGCATCCGTGCCGGCCTCGATGCAGCGCCGTGCGTTTTCGCGGATGTCGGTCTGGTTGGGCGAGAGCTTGGTGATCAGCGGTTTTTTCGTCGCCACGCGGCAGGCCTCGACCACGCGCGCGGACATGTCCGGATCGTTGCCGAACTGCACGCCGCCTTCCTTGACGTTGGGGCAGGAGATGTTGATCTCCATGCCGTCGATGGGCGAGTCCTCGAAGCGGCGCGTGACTTCCGCGTATTCCTGCACCGTCGAGCCGCAAATGTTGGCGAAGAAGCGTGTCTCGTCAAAATCGAGCATCGGCAGGATATCGCGCACGACGTGGTCCACGCCCGGATTCTGCAGACCGATGGCGTTTAGCATGCCCATGGGGGTCTCGTACACGCGATGCGGCGGATTGCCCAGGCGCGGCGCGAGCGTCGTGCCCTTGAGCACGATGGCGCCAACCTCGCGGTTGGAAAAGCCCTCCACCCGCGTATATTCTTCGCCGAATCCAACACAGCCGGACAACAGCACGATGGGCGAGGCCAGCTTCAGCCCGCAGAATTCGATACCCAGGGAAGCGGCGGCAGGCGCGTCGGACATGGATGAATTATAGCCGATGTTCCACATCGTCTTGGTCGAGCCGGAAATCCCGCCCAACACCGGCAATGTCATCCGCCTGTGCGCCAATACCGGCGCACGGCTGCACCTGGTCAAGCCGCTGGGCTTCTCAATGGATGCG
>JAFEGC010000430.1 GCA_018240265.1 Pseudomonadota bacterium
CACGCGCGTCGCCGTTCAGCAGGTCCGCAGCCAGTGTTTGGCCGACTTCACCCAGGCCGATCAGCGCCAGCCGGTGCGCCGTGCCGCTCATGTGGCGTTCCAGGCGCGCGCGGGCACGAACACTTCGCCCTGCATGAGCTTGCGCGCGGTGCGCAGCAGTGCCGAGCGCCGCACATCGACCTGGTCGCCGTCGATGGCAACCTCCAGGGTCACGGTGAAAAAGCCGGTGGGATGTTCGATATCGAGCTGATGAGTGCCGTCGCGCGGTGTGATGCCCGACACCGCGGCCGCCACCGAGCCTGGCGTCACGCAGGCGGTGGCGACGCTGACCGCGCCGAGCACGCCGATGGCCTCGTGCACGCGATGCGGGATGAAGGTGCGGGTGTCGAGCACGCCGCCGTGTCGCGCCGGCGAGATCAGGCACATCTTGGGCACGGTCTTTTTCTTGACATCGCCCAGGTTCATGCGCGAGCCCAGCGCCAGGCGGATGGCTTCCACGCGAGTCTTGAGCGCGGTGTCCGCTTCCAGCTCCTCCGGCGTCTCCCCGCCGCTCTTGCCCAGGTCGGCCGCGCGCATCAGCACCACCGGCATGCCGTTGTCGACACAGGTGACATCGATGCCTTCCACGCGATCCACAGGCTTGCCGGTGGGGAACAGCGCGTCGCAGGACGCTCCGGCGACATCGAGGAAGTCGATGTCGATGGCGGCGGCCGTGCCCGGCACGCCGTCGATGCGCGCATCGCCTTCGTATTCGACCTGTCCGCCGGGCGTCGGTACATGTGCCACGGCGATGCTGGCGGTGTTGACCATGTGGATGCGCACCGGCGTGATGGCGTCGGCCACCGGCACCAGGCCCTGCTCGATGGCCCAGGGGCCGACGCCGGCGAGGATGTTGCCGCAGTTCTGCGAGTCGCTGACCTCGGCCTTGTCCACCACCACCTGCAGGAACAGGTAGTCCACGTCCGCATCGGGCCGGGTGGAGCGGCTGATGACGGCCACCTTGCTGGTCAGCGGGTGCGCGCCGCCCACGCCGTCGATTTGCCGCGCATCCGGCGAGCCCATGGCGGCGAGCAGCACGGCATCGCGCGCCGCGCGATTCGCCGGCAGGTGATGCGCGTGGAAATACAGCCCCTTGGAGGTGCCACCGCGCATCAGCGTGCAGGGGATGGCGCGCTGCATCAGGTTGATTCCTGACCTTCTGGCGGCTGTTCGCGATAGGTCAGGCCGCGATCTTTGAGCTTGTCGCGCATGCCGTAGATGTCGAGGCCGAGCTCGCCCGCCTTGAGGCGCTCGCGCACCTTGGTCTCCTTGACCTCGCGCGCCTCGCTGTCCTTGACCACCTGCGCGGCGCGCAACCGCTGCACCACGCACACGCCGTCGTCGTCGGCGATGATTACATCGCCCGGATTCACGAGGCCGGTGCCGCAGACCACCGGCACGTTGACCGAGCCCAGGGTCTCCTTGACCGTGCCCTGGGCGTGCACGGCCCTGGACCAGACCGGAAAGCCGATGGCGGTGAGATCGCGCACGTCGCGCACGCCGGCGTCGATGATGAGACCGCGCACGCCGCGCGCCATCAGCGAACAGGCCAGCAGCTCACCGAAGTAGCCGGCATCGGAGGCCGAGGTGGGCGCCACCACCAGGATGTCGCCGGCGCGGCACTGCTCCACGGCGACGTGGATCATCCAGTTGTCGGCCGGCGCCACGCTGACGGTGATCGCGCTGCCGCTGATGCGGGCGCCGGGATAGATGGGCCGCAGGGCGGATCCCAGCAGGCCGGTGCGCCCCTGCGCTTCGTGGATGGTGGCGACACCGAAGGCGCCGAGTGCGTCGACTACGCCGGGGTCGGCGCGCCGGATGTGGGTGTAGACGGTGCTCATGGATGCACAGTGTGATCCCGCGGTCGCGCCGATGCCAATTGCAATTCCACCCTGGGTATAAGAAATTATTGACATGGCCTCCACTTTACCCAACCTGCGGCATCTGCAGCTGTTGCTGGAAGCGCAGCGCCGCGGCAGCATCAGCGCCGCGGCGCGCGCGGCGCACCTGTCGCAGCCGGCGGTCACCCAGGCCATCGCTGCGGTGGAGCGCTGGTTCGGCGGTGAGCTGTTGCGGCGGGGAAGCCTCGGGCTGCAGGCCAGCGCGGCCGGGCAGGCGGCGCTGGCGCGCATCGAGCGCACCCTGGGGCTGTTGCGGGAGGGGCTGGCTGGATTGCGGGCCGCGGCCAATCAAAGCTTGCGCGACATAACCTCGGCGCAACTACTGGCGCTCACCCAGATGGCCGGGCAGGGTTCGTTCGCGGCCGCCGCGGCGC
>JAFEGC010000431.1 GCA_018240265.1 Pseudomonadota bacterium
CCCAGGTAGCTGCGCTCGAGTACTGCGACGTTGGTAATGCCGTGCCTCGATGCGAGGTAATACGCGGTGGCAAGGCCGTGTCCGCCGCCGCCGATCACGATCACATCGTACGAAGGCCGCGGTTCGGGGGAACGCCAGACCCGCTGCCACCGCTCCCCGGTGAGCGCGCGACGAACGAGGGCAGCACCAGAATAGTGAGACAGGATTCCCACGTTACACCATGCGCTCCAACCCCTTGCTCATGAACAGCGTCGCTGACACGACGCTTCGCAGTGCCACCGCCTGCGATGCCTGCATGCTACCAAGAGCTGGTAATGCTCGCTGTGCGAAAAAGTCCGGGTGATTGTAGAGAAACTGAATGCGCCCGGGGCACCTCAGGCGAATTTCCCGGGGCCGACCGCTTGCTGCGCACCTGGCATCGCCAGCTGAGCATTGGCCAACCGGCGCCGCGCGCGCGACCACACCGCTCCGAATGCCTGTCTGCCCCACCTGATCGCTTTTGCCAAAAACCTATCCTACCGCTCTGGCTAGCATGGCACCTTCGATCGAGGGCAGCGCATGTATCGAATCGGCGTGGACGTGGGCGGCACCAATACCGACGCGGTGGTGATGAAGCAGCGCGAGGTGTGCGCGGTGGTCAAGGTGCCCACCACCGCGGATGTGACCGGCGGCCTGATGCAAGCGCTGGAAGAGGTGCTGGCCGCCGCCGCGGTGGCTGCGGGCGATATCGGCCTGGTCGTGATCGGCACCACGCACTTCACCAACGCCGTGATCGAGCGGCGGCATCTCACGCCCACCGCCGTCGTGCGGCTGTGCCTGCCGGCGGCGCAATGTCTGGAGCCGATGGCGGACTGGCCTGCGGATCTGCGCGCGGTGATCGGCGAACACGCGTATCTCGCGGCTGGCGGCGTGGAATTCGACGGTACGCCGATACGGCCGATCGACGCAGCGGAGCTGGCACGCATCGGCGCCGACATCCGCGCCCGCGGCATCGACAGCATCGCCGTGGCCGGCATTTTCTCTCCCGTGCGCGACGAGTTGGAGCGCCGTGCCGGCGAATTGCTGGCGGCCGCCTGTCCTGGCGCGTCGATCACGTTGTCTTCCTCCATCGGCCAGCTCGGTCTGTTGGAGCGCGAGAGCGCCAGCATTCTCAATGCGGCGCTGCTGTCGCTGGCGCGGCGCACCGTGGCTTCGCTCCGCGAGGGCGTGGCGCGCTGCGGTCTGTCCTGTCCTATGTTCCTGTCGCAGAACGACGGCACGCTCATGGATGCCGCCACCGCCGAGCGCTTTCCGGTCCTGACCTTCGCCAGCGGGCCGACCAATTCCATGCGCGGCGCCGCCTTCCTGTCGGGTGAATCCGAGGCCATCGTGCTCGACATCGGCGGCACCACCACCGACGTGGGCGTGTTGCACAAGGCCTTTCCGCGGCAGGCATCGACCACCGTGGACGTGGGCGGAGTGCGCACCAATTTCCGCATGCCCGATGTGTTCAGCCTGGGTCTTGGCGGCGGCTCGCTGGTGGAGGACGCGGCGCCGGCGCCACGGGTGGGGCCGCGCAGCGTGGGCTTCGAGATCACCCGCCGCGCGCGCGTGTTCGGTGGCGACACGCTCACCGCCACCGACATCGCCGTGGCGGCGGGCCGTGCCGACATCGGCCGGCGCGAACTCGTGTCGGGGTTGGACGGTGCGCTGGTGCGCCGGGTCGAGGCCGTGATCGAGGCCAAACTGGCGGCAGCGGTGGAACGTGCGCGCACCTCGCCCGAACCGATTCCGGTCATTGCAGTCGGTGGCGGCAGCATCCTGATGCCCGAGCGCCTGGCGGGCCTGCCGGTGATCCGCCCGCCGCATTTCGGCGCGGCCAATGCCATCGGCGCCGCCATCGCCCAGACCAGCGGCGAGGTGGATCGCATCTACTCGCTGGAAGCGATGACGCGCGAGGCGGCGCTGGCGGATGCGGAAGGCGAGGCGCGCCGTAAAGCCACCGGCGCCGGCGCGGTGCCGGAGTCCATCATCGTCACCGAGCGCGAGGACGTGCCGCTCGCCTACCTGCGCGGCAATGCCACACGCGTGCGCGTCAAGGTCGTAGGCGAGATGAGGAGCTGAACGCCATGCGCATCCTTACCGAATCCGACATCGAAGCGCTTGCCATCGGCGCCGCCATCCTGGGCACCGGCGGTGGCGGCAGCCCCTACATCGCCAAGCTGCGCTGTCTGCAGGAGCTGCGGCGCGGCCGGCGCATCGCACTCATCGGGATCGAGGAACTGGACGACGAGGCGCGGGTGCTCACCATCGGCGGCATCGGCGCTCCGGCC
>JAFEGC010000432.1 GCA_018240265.1 Pseudomonadota bacterium
AACAGCGCCTCGGCCGCCGCGGCCCGCGCATCGCCGCGACCGTGCAATTCCAGCGGCAGCATGACATTCTCGAGCGCGGTGAGCGAGGGCACCAGGTGAAACGACTGGAACACGAACCCCACGTGACGGCCGCGCACCGCCGCGCGACCGTCCTCGTCGAGGGCGCCGAGGTCATGACCGGCCAGCACCACGCGGCCGCTGGAAGGCGTATCCAGGCCCGCCAGCAGTGCCAGGAGCGTGGATTTCCCCGCGCCCGATTCGCCGACGATGGCCAGAGACTCCCCCGCTCGCACCGCCAGGCTCACATCGGCGAGAATGGTCAGCGGCCCTTCGTTGCTGCCCGAGGGACTGGGCACCACTTTGGATATTTTATCGGCCTGTAAAACCACTGAATCCGGCATTGGGAGCACGCGTGAGAAGATTGATACTCGGACTTCTGCTGGCATCGATGGGTTTCGCCGCGGCGGCTACATCGGCCGCGCCGGCAGCCGCGACCACCGCACCAGCCGCGGCGCAGGCCGCTTCAACCGCGGCGACGCCCACCGCGATACGCGCGGCAACTGCGCCAGCTCCGGCGCGCGCGACTACCGCGCCACCGGTCATCCTGGTATTCGGCGACAGCATCAGCGCGGGATACGGTCTGGGTGCCAACCCAGGCTGGGTGGGGTTGCTGGATGTGAAACTCAAGGCCCAAGGGTACGGATACCAGGTGATCAACGCCAGCGTGAGCGGCGAGACCACCGCCGGCGGGCTGGCACGGCTGCCGCGCGCCCTGTCGGTGCACCGGCCGGCCATCGTCATCCTGGAGCTGGGCGCCAATGATGGCCTGCGCGCGCTGCCGGCGGCACAGATGCGTGCCAATCTCATGCGCATGGTGAGCCTGTCGCAACAGGCCAAGGCGGCGGTGCTGCTGATCGGCATGCGCATGCCGCCGAACTACGGCCCGCGCTACACCGAGCAGTTCCACCAGGTCTACGAGGAGGTGGCGCGGTATTTCAAGATACCGCTGGTGCCTTTCCTGCTGGACGGCGTGGCCACGGATGCCAAGCTGATGCAGGCGGATAACCTCCACCCCAACGTCGCCGCACAGCCGAAACTGCTCGAGACCGTGTGGCCGGCGTTGGAGCGGATGTTGAAGAAATGACTACTTGATGTTGTACACCAGGTTCAGCGTGGTCAGCTGGTCGGTCTTCTTCGCACCGGCCGGCGGATCGGAGTTGTGGCGAATGCCGTAGCCGACGCTCAACGCCAGGTGGTCGCTCATGGCCACCTGCAACGCAATGTCGTTCGCCGTCAGCGTGTTCTTGGAGCCGGTTTCGATGAAGAGCTTGTCCACGATTTTGGTGGTGGAGGTCAGCGCATGGCTGAAATCCAGTCCGGCGGTGGCGATGGCATCGCCTTCCGCATCGAGTTTTTCGCGCGCAATGATGTGACCTGCATCGTCCTTGGTCAGAACTTCCGGACGCAGACGGCGATAGCCGATGCCGAAGGTGCCGGTGAGCTTGGTCGCGTCGGTGTCGATGAACTTGTAGCCGATGCCGGTGGACAACGTGGCCTGGTACGCAAAGCCGCTGAACTTGTCATTCTCGCCGCGCAGCGCCCCGAACCAGAACATACGCTCGGAGATCTTGCGGTCGGTCTCCCACTTGGCCTCGAAGCGCTGGGCGGTGGCGAATTCCCCAGACTTGCCATAGAGGAACCCGAGATACGCCGAATTCTTCCAGACGCCAACTTCACGCGACAAACCGAGCTTGGCGTTGGCCGAAGTGGAGTCGGCATTGCCGCGGGCGATGAGCAGGCCCGCTTCACCTTTGCCGGTCCAGCCGGCATCGTCCGCGCGCGCGCTGGAAATGAGCATCGAGGAGGCCACCAAGGCTGCGCCCAGCACGGTGGATTGACGGAATACGAGCATGTGGAAACTCCCTAAATTACTGGTCATTGATGGCATCGCGCTACGGCCGATTTCGACCATTGCGACAGTGCCGGGTTCCCTGCATGATGCACCGTATGCGGGTGTATAGATCGTAAAAAATCTGCGCAACACGAGACTCGCGTACGCGTTGAACGCGCGTGTGAAACACGCATGAAAAAGGCGCCGCCGACTTTCACGCCGGCGGCGCCGCACGCCACTTCCTAGTGATCTACTGCTTCAGCCACTGATCCACGCCACCGTGGTGCGAGCAGGCACCCGTGTGGCTGGTGGAGTGCGAGTATTTGCCGTCCTTGCACTTGGCCGTCGCACCGGTCGGATCATTGCTTGCGGCCGAGCCGCTTGAGGCAGGCTTGGTCGCGGCGGTCGCAGCCTTCGC
>JAFEGC010000433.1 GCA_018240265.1 Pseudomonadota bacterium
AGCAGTTGCCGATGCTGCTGATGGAGATGCTTTTCGGCAATCGTCGGCTGGTGCGTCAGATGCAACGCGAAAGCCCGCATTTCCTCGTCGACGATACGCTCGCCGGCCTTGCTGACAAGATGAACGTGTTGACCGGTTCACGCCACGTCGATGCGGCTGCGTTGCAAGCCACCGTCGATGCGTTCGATGCCAACTTCGGCAACGACGGCAACCTGGAAAACGACGACCAGATCCGCCGCCTTCTGCATGCACGGCAGTGGGGCCCGGACCGTTTGCGCACCTGCAAGCCCGCGCCGCTGCAGATGCAAGGCGCGGGCCCTTTCGTCGCGATCCAGATGCAGCTTATCACGCGCAAGAGTCTGGGCGGGTTGCGCACTGACCTGCAAAGTCGCGTGCTCGATGCGAACGATCAGGCCATCGCCGGCCTGTATTGTGCAGGCGAAGCCGCAGGTTTTGGCGGCGGGGGCGCCAGCGGCAAGCGTTCGCTGGAAGGCACCTTCCTGCCCGGTTGTATCCTTACGGCACGCGCGGCCGCGCGCTCGATCTGCTCGCCACATTGCAGCCCGGACTGGAACTGACCATGACTCGTGCCGGCATTACGCGCGCATCGCCGACATTGAGGTCAGTCGTCTCGATCGCGATCGAATCGCAGCAAAGGAATTGGTAATGCCTAACGGCGCACAAGCCCTGATAAAGACCCTTGCCGATGCGGGCGTGAACGTGTGTTTCACCAATCCCGGAACCAGCGAAATGCATTTCGTCGCAGCGCTCGACGGTGAACCGCGCCTGCGCGCCGTGCTGTGCCTGTTCGAAGGCGTAGCCACCGGCGCGGCCGACGGCTACGCGCGCATGGCCGGCAAGCCCGCCGCAACGCTGCTGCATCTTGGCTGCGGTCTCGGCAATGGTCTGGCGAATTTGCACAACGCGCGCAAGGGCAAGGTACCGGTACTCAACATCGTTGGCGACCATGCGACGTATCACGTCCAGTACGATGCGCAATTGCAGTCGGATATCGAAACCATCGCGCGCAATGTATCGCCGGGGTTCGTGCGCACCTCGAAAAGCACGGCGGCGTTGAGCCGCGACGCGATGGACGCGCTCGTCGCCGCGCGTGGATTGCCGGGCCAGGTTGCTACGTTGATCTTGCCCGCGGATGTGTCGTGGAGCGACGGTGGCGTGGCATGTTTGCCGCCTGCGGCACTACGCGCCGAAGCGGCAGATGACACCACGGTGCGCGCGATTTCGGATGCGATCGGCGCCAGTGGGATGACCGCACTGCTGCTCGGCGGAACCGCACTGCGCGAGCGTGGCCTGATGGCTGCCGGGCGTATCGCAACACACAGCGGCGTCAGGTTGTTGGCGGAAACTTTTCCGACGCGGCTGGAACGCGGCGCAGGTTTGCCCCCGATCGAACGCATCGCCTATCTTGCCGAATTGGCGAGCGTGCAGCTTGCCGGCCTGAAGAATCTGATCCTCGTTGATGCCAAGGCACCCGTATCGTTCTTCGGCTATCCCAACAACAACAGCTTTCTTGTGCCCGACACTTGCACCGTGCACACGCTTGCAACGCCAGCGCAAGATGCCGCGGCCAGCTTGGAAAAACTGGGCGCGGCCCTCGGCGCTGCGGACGCGCAGCCGGTGTTGCAACCCGCGCAGCGTCCGATGCGCCCGCGCGGCAGACTCACCGCCGCCAAGGTGTGCAAGGCGGTCGGCCAGCTTCTGCCGACGAGCGCCATTGTAGTCGACGAGGCCATCACTTCGGGTCTGATGTTGGGTGTGATGACCGCCGGCGCACCGCGCCACGATCTGCTCACCCTCACCGGCGGTGCGATCGGCCAAGGTTTACCCAATGCGGTCGGCGCGGCCATTGCCTGTCCCGACCGCCCGGTGCTGGCGCTGGTCGGCGATGGGTCGGCGATGTACACGATCCAGGCGCTATGGACGATGGCACGCGAGCGCCTGAATGTCACCGCGGTCATCTTCAACAACGCAGCGTATTCGGTGCTCAATGTCGAACTCGAGCGTGTCGGCGCGGACACCGTCGGCTCCAAGGCGCGCGCACAACTCGACTTGCATGCCCCGACGTTGAATTTCGCCCGGCTCGCCCAAGGCATGGGCGTGCACGCGGTGCGAGCGGACGCAGCGGAGGATTTCTGCAAGGCCCTGGAATACGCGCTGGAACATCCCGGACCGCACCTGATAGAGGCGCTGGTGCCCGAATCGCTCGGCGGAGCGAAGCGGCGCATCCTGCCATGGTTGTTGCGGGCGTTGCCCAATTTGCCGGCAGCCCTCGCGCGGTCGCTGCAGCG
>JAFEGC010000434.1 GCA_018240265.1 Pseudomonadota bacterium
CTGAAATCCGGTTACGACGGCACCACCATACGCGCCATCGCGCAGGAGGCCGGCACCAGCCTTGCCCATTTGAGCCGGCAGTGGACCGGCAAGGAACACCTGTTTCGCGAAGTGTTCGCGCGGCATTTCGATCGCATCCACTCGGCGCAGAACCAACGGCTGGATGCAATGGAGAAGGCGGCGCATGGCCGCCCGACGGTGCGTGCCGTCTTGCAGGCCTTCTACGATCCCGCGCTGCATGCCGGCGTCGGTCCTCGCGAGCAGCGTCTGAGCCACATGGTGTATTGCCGCGCGCTGGTGGACCCGGCGCCACCGGTGCGGCGCATCGTGGCCGGCCTGATCCGGCAGATGAGTCAGCGGGTCATCGACCTGCTGCGGCGAGCACTACCCGGGCAGGATGCAGAAACTTTTTATCTGGTGGTGGCGATCGCCATGGGCGTGTACATTCAGCCGCAGTTGTTCGGCATGCAGCTCGCGCGCGCCGTCGGCGTGCGCTTCACGGCCGTCGACTGGTCGCGCGCCAGCGAGTTCATGGCGAGCTTGGTGGATGGCGGCGTGCGTCAGGTTCTGCTCGATCCCGAACGCTGATCAGGAGCAGTCGAGCCGGCCCTCGATCGGTTCAGGAAATCAAGCCCAGCAAACGGGCTTTGCGCGCTGCTTCCGAGCGTTTGCGCACGCCGAATTTGTCGTACACCCGCTGCAGGTACCACTTGACCGATCCTTCGGTCAGCCCCAGCGCCTCGCCGATCTCCTTGTTCGACATGCGCATGGCGGCGATGCGCAGCACTTCCAGCTCGCGGCGGCTGAGCGAGCCCAGCAGTCCCGCGGCATCGGCTTCCGTGCCCGCTTCGCGCTCCTCGCGCCCGCCCGCGCGTTGCGCCTCGCCCAGCAGTTCCTGAGCGTAGCGGCTCAAGCCCGAAGCGGTGGTGAGGCGGGATTCAGCCATTTTCTCGAGCAGTGTGCCGATGACGCCGCCCTCGTCCAGGAAGGTGCGCATCAGGCGCGCGTTTTCCGCGTGGCGGATCGCGCTGTCGATGGCGCGCATCGCCGGAGCCTGCTGGCCGTCGACGAACAGCGCCCTGGCCTGCAGCAGTTCCCACTGTACGATCAGCGGCACGGCGAGGGTCGATGACAGCACCCGGCGCCAATGTCGGATGACTTCCAGCGCAGGTCCTGCGCGGCCGTGCGCAATGGCCATGCGCACCCAGGACTCGGCTTCGCTCGCGCCGCGCAGCGTCGCGCCGGGATGGCGCGCGAGTAGCTGAGATGGCGACAGTGCGGCCAGTTCCGGATTCACCGCGATCGCTTGCGTAAGCTGTCCGCCGGCCAGCAATAGCCGGACCATGGCAGACTCCGCTTCCACCTGCAGCCGACGTAGTCCGCGCGAAGCGCCGAACACGCGGGCGTCTTTGAGCATCTGCACGGCTTTCTCGGCGGCGCCGTCCAGCCACAGGATCCTGGCATGCGTCAGCCAGCCGGTCACGAGCTGATCCACCAGACCGAAACTCGTGGCATGCGACAAGTAACGGTCGATGAGCTGGCGTGCACCGGTCAGGTCGTTGCGCTCATACAGCAGTGCTGCGAGCTGCATCGCCGGCACCGAGGCCAGGTCGTCGGAATGGCGGCTCAGGTGGCGTGCCGTGGCCATGCCCTTGCCGAGGATGCGGTTGGCATCGTCGAAGCGACCGACCGTCATGTAGGCCGCGCCAATGCGCGCGGCATCGAAGACATCGCCGTACTCGCTGCCAGCCGCCTCGTTGAGCGGGCGGGTGAGGGTGGCGATGCGGTCGATCTGCGCAAGACTAAGCTGGCCGCGCTGCGCATCCAGCAGATCGTGGTAGATGCTGGCCTTCAGATACGGAATCAGCGGCGGCTCACGCGCCAGCAGCCGTTCCGCCAGCTTCTCCGCCGTTTCCAGTTCGTCCTTGAAAATGGCGATATTGAGCTGCCGATGCTGGATGTAGCTTTCCAGCAGGTCGATGTTCGACGCGGAGCTGCCGGTCTCGGTGCGCAATTCGGTCACTCGCTCGCGACAGATGCGCAGCACGTCTTCGGCGTCCTCAAGGCGCCAGGTGGAGATCAGCCGCCACGCCACCATCAGCAGCACGGTGGGCAGGCGGTTGCGGATTTCTGCCGGCAGGAGCGTCGCCAGGCGCACCACGGTGGGCTGATCGTCCGAGGAGAACAGCCGGTCGCAGCGGGCCTCGAGGATCTCTCCCGCGCGGCCGGCATCGCTGGCGGCCAGCGCATGCTCGATCGCTTCGAGCGACAGG
>JAFEGC010000435.1 GCA_018240265.1 Pseudomonadota bacterium
CCAAGGATTCCAGACGGTGCTGCCCGCCGGTGAGCGGCCCGTTGCCAGCGGGCCATCCAGTCCGAACTCGGCGCACGAGATCGTCGAGCTGGTGGTGCTTACCGCGGAAGAGCACTTCCTGGCTACGATGCGTGAAGCCGTGGGCGGAGCCACGCGCCTGTGGCATGTCAGCGCTCCCGACAAGGTCAGCGACCTGCTGCTGGCCGGCGAAGTCGGCATCCTGGTGCTGGATGGCGCGACGCTCCCCGGCTCCAACGCCAACTTCATCGACCAGCTCAAGCGGCAGTTTCCCGAACTGGTCATTTTGTTCGCCGGCACGCGCGAGGACGAGACCCGGCTCACAAGCCTGATCAGCAACGGCGCGGTCTACCGCTTCATCCACAAGCCCCTGTCCAGCGCGCGGGCACGCCTGTTCGTGCAGGCCGCCGTGCGCAAGCACGAGGACCCGCGCAGCACCATGGTGCTGCCGGCCATGATCAAGCCACGCCGCCGCCATCCCGATCTCGCGCTCATCGGTGGCGGCGCGGCGCTGGCGCTGCTGGCGGGCATCGGCATTTGGTTGGGCTCGCGACATGCCGCCACGCCGCCGCCGGCAGCGACGGCCATCGCCGAGGATGCGCAGCTCAGGCAGGCAGCGGAGGCGCTGGCCGCGAATCGCCTGATCGCCCCACCCGGTGACAATGCGCTGGAGCTGTACCTGGCGCGGCTCGCGCGTGCGCCCAATGACGCCACGGCGCGTGCGGGTCTTGCGGAAGTCCATGAGCGTCTACTGGCCCGCGCCGAGAATGCGCTGCTGGAGGAACGACTCGACGATACCGCCACCGCCATCGAGGATGCACGCCGCTCCGGTGTGGAAAGCGGCCGCATCGCCTTCCTGAGCGCGCAGCTCACCAAAGCGCGCAACCAGCCCAAGGCGGCTGCGGCGCCGCGGCCACGCCCGGCGGCGGTGGAAACCCAGCGCGACGAGGGCCTGGCGCAAACCCTGCGCAGCGCCGCCGAGCGGCTGGACCAGGGCCGGCTGCTCGACCCGGATGCCGACAACGCCTTGTTCTATCTGCGACGCGCCATTGCCATCGACCCCGCCGACCTGGGCGTGCAGCAGACCAAGCGTGCGCTCGCGGCGCGCCTGCTGCTGGATGCGCGCACCGCCATGCAGGCCCGCGATTTCGACAAGAGCAACCGGCTGCTGCAGGCCGCCGCGGGCATCGCGGCGCAGAGCGACATCGATGCCGCGCGAACGGCGCTGACCGCGATGCGCAGCGAGGCCCCGCGCGCTGCGGCGACAGCTGGCGCGAGCGGTAACATCGCGCCTGCGGGTGGCGCAGCCGATGCCGCCCGGGGGACAGCCGCTCCCTCCAATGGCACCGCCGCACCGAGTGCCGTGAACGACGGCGCTGCCCGGAGCTTGGCTTCGTCCAGTGGCGCAGCGCCATCCGCTGCCGCCGCACCCGGCGGCGCGCCCGAGGTGGTCGGCGTCACCACGCTGACGCGACTGGCGGGCACGCCGCCCGATTACCCGGTCGAGGCGGCGCGCAAGGGGCTGGAAGGCTGGGTGGACATCGAATTCACCGTGCGCACCGACGGCAGCGTGCACGAGCCCATCGTGCGCAATTCGCGTCCCGCGGGGGTGTTCGATCAGGCGGCGATCCGCGCCGTGCAGAGCTGGCGCTTCAAGCCGGTGATGCGCGAGGGCAGGCCGGTGGAACAGCGCGCGAACGTCCGGATGCGGTTCTCGCTCAAGAACTGATTGTCGCTGAAAACTACGACGTCTAGTGAGATCAATGCGTATTTCGGCGAAGCCGGCTGCTGATTCCGGCCCCCACTAAGTGGCCTGCTTCGTCATACATTAGCAACCCCGTGACTGCACCCGACTTCTGGATCATCTGCCCCAGAGCGTTATGCCTGCGCCCTTAACAGTATAAAACGCAACAATATGACTCCCGATATGACTCACTCGGAAGCCCGAAATGGCCCTTAATCGAACTAAACTGGTGGTTGGTATTGATTGATAAATTGATGCCTCGGGGTGCGGGCGAGCCAGATCAATTTTGTCGTCGCAATCCATCTACCTATAGCCTCCGAGGCCTTGCGTTCGCCGCTCGGCGGGACTCGGCCCCGCAAAGCTCCGCGATCATAACGTCCATGGCTACCATGTTCGCGACTGACCCTTTTGTCAGCCCAAGCACTTGGCGGTTGCCTTCGACGTCGTTCTCGAAGGATCCAAACTTCGCAAAGGATTCACAGTCCT
>JAFEGC010000436.1 GCA_018240265.1 Pseudomonadota bacterium
GTCGCGCGGGGGTGCCTACACGCGGCCGGCGAACCTGGACTGGGCGTACCAGGAGCTGGAAATTCCCGTCAGCGCCAGCAATGAGGAGGTGAAGAAAGCCTACCGTCGCCAGATGAGCCGTCATCATCCGGACAAACTGGTGGCCAATGGGCTGCCGGAATCCATGGCCGAGGTGGCCAAGGAGAAGACGCAGCGTATCCAGGAAGCCTATGAGGCGATTTGCGCGGCGCGGAGCCTCAAGTGATACTGCCCGGATGACACCGATCATTGCGCCTTCGATCCTTTCCGCAGATTTTGCCCGGCTCGGCGAGGAAGTGAACGCCGTGCTTGCTGCCGGCGCGGACTGGATCCACTTCGACGTGATGGACAACCACTATGTCCCCAATCTCACCATCGGTCCGCTGGTGTGCGAGGCGCTGCGCAAGGCTGGCATCCAGGCGCCGATCGATGTGCATCTGATGGTAAGGCCGGTGGACCGGCTGATTCCGGATTTCGCCAAGGCTGGCGCCACCCATATCAGCTTCCATCCGGAGGCGAGTTTCCACGTGGACCGCACCATCGGCCTGATTCGCGAGTCTGGCTGCAGCCCGGGCGTGGTGTTCAATCCGGCCACACCGCTCGATTGGCTGGACTACATCATCGACAAGATCGATTTGGTGCTCATCATGTCGGTCAATCCCGGTTTCGGCGGACAGCAGTTCATCCCGGCCGCGCTGACCAAGCTGTCGGAGGCGCGCGCGCGCATCGAGGAAAGCGGCCGCGACATCCGCTTGGAAATCGACGGCGGCGTGAAGGTGGACAACGTGGCGCAGATCGCGCGGGCCGGCGCGGATACCTTCGTGGCGGGCTCGGCGATCTTCGGCAGCGCGGATTACACGCGCACCATCGCCGAACTGCGCGCGCAGATCGCGGTGGGCCGGCAGCCGGCGGTGGCGAACGGCATCGCGAACGCATCGGTTTGATGCGGCGACTTGGCGCCGTGCACCACTCGCGGCTGAGAGTGCCGCGCCGGGTGGGTGGATCGCCCTGATGCCGCGGCGCGCCGGCGGCGCGCTCGCACGGTCGCAGTTGCGGCGAGGCGCGCGGGCCTAGTCTTCGTCGTCCTCGTCATCATCGTCGTCTTCTTCGACGATGCGCGCGGTTCGTGCCGCGGGCGCTGCGGCTGCTCCTTTCACGGGCACCACCAGCGGGCGGGTCTTCACCTTCGGACGCGCGTTGTACACGACGATGGTTTTGCCGGTGGCGCGCAGCAGACCCTGTTCTTCCAGAACTTTAAGCACGCGGCCGGCCATTTCGCGCGAGCAGCCCACCAGGCGCGACAGCTCCTGCCGGCTGACCTTGATCTGCATGCCTTCCGGGTGGGTCATGGCATCGGGTTCACCGCACAGATCCATGATGGCGTGCGCCACCCGGCCGGTGACGTCGACGAAAGCCAGGTCGCCCAACTTGCGGTTGGTGCGATCCAGGCGGGTGGCGAGTTGCGTGGCCAGTTCGAACACCAGACCCGGGCTTTCCGCGGCGATTTGCCGGAAGCGCGGGTAGGTCATCTCCGCCAACTCGCATTGCTGGCGCGTGCGCACCCAGGCGCTGCGCGTGGGCTGTTCGTAGAACAGACCCATCTCACCGAAGAACTGCCCCTTGTTCAGATACGCGAGCACCATCTCATTGCCATCCTCGTCCTCGATCATGACCTCGACCGAGCCGCTGATGATGTAGTACAGGATGTCCGGCAGGTCGCCCGCGTGGATGATGACGGTCTTCGACGGCACGGTCCGGATGCGGCAGTAGCTCAGGAAGCGATTGATTGCAGGTATATCGCTTAAGGCTTTGGCGCCTTCTTCCATGTTGACTCCCTCAAAGGTTTGTTCGGACCGTTGCCTGTTGGAGGCACTTTTTATTACATAAGTACCGGAATCGCAAGCGATAAGCGAAATTTTACAGCCAGAAGCTACAGCGCGTCATGATGCGGGCGGTCCATTTCATCGCACGACGGATGGGTTCGGGCAACGGTTCACCACCCAGTTCCTCGGCTTTTGCCGCATGCGCCACCTCATCCGCGGCCATGGCGTTGAGAATCTGCCGGCTGCGTTGGTCGGCGGCCGGCAAGCGGCGCAGATGTTCATGCAGATGCGACTCGACCTGCCGTTCGGTCTCGGTGATGAAACCGAGGCTGGCCCCGTCGCCTGCGGAACCGGCGAGCAGGCCGATGAGCCAGGAGCCTGCATACCAGAACGGCGCCAGCACGCTC
>JAFEGC010000437.1 GCA_018240265.1 Pseudomonadota bacterium
AAGGCCCGCAGGGCACGCTGTTCGGCGGCGGCGCCCAGGCAGGCGTGGTGCGCTACATCACCAACAAGCCCAAGCTGAACATCACCGAGGGCAGCGTGGAAGCCAGCTACGGCACCACCGCGCATGGCGAGAACAACAGCGGCGGCAATGCGGTCATCAACCTGCCGCTGATTCAGGACCATCTGGCAGTGCGCGCGGCGATTTATAACGAAAACCGCGGCGGTTATATCGACAACGTGCCCAGCACGTTCACGCGCCGCGACACCGACCTTGGCATCTACTACGCCAACTACACCAATCCCTCAACCGGAAAGTTGGGCGTACCGCCGGGCAGTGCGGTGATCAACAACAACGCCATCGCTGGCAGGGACATCAACCCGGTCAAGTACCAGGGACTGCGCGCACAGCTGCTGTGGCAGTTGAATGACAACTGGAGTGTGTTGCTATCGCAGACCTACCAGAACATGCGGGCCGACGGCGTGTTCGCGCAGTATCCGCTGTCTTCGGAGAACGTACCTCTGCAGTCGCTACAGACCACGATCTTCAACAATGCCTACGACAAAGACAAGTTCACCAATACTTCGCTGACCGTCAGCGGCAAGCTCGGCGATTACCTGAAAGCGGTGTACACGGGCGGGTACCTGGTGCGTGACGTCGAGCAGGTGAACGACTACACCAACTACTCGCGTGGCGTGTATGCGGATTACTACCAGTGCTATGGCCCTGGTGCAGGCCGCCCGGCTTCCACCTGCCTGTCTCCCAGCGCCTATTGGCTCGAGATTGAAAAGAACAAACACACCAGCCACGAAATCCGGCTCTCGACGCCCGACGAGTACCGCTTCCGCGCCATTGCCGGCGCGTTCATGGAAAAATATCGCATTTACGACCAGACCGACTGGTCCTACAAGACCCTGCCGAACTGCACATCAGATGGTGCGCCGGGCACCCCGGGCAACACCGGCTGTCTATCCAATGTCGGAACGGGTGCCGCGTCGAACCTGAGCAATCCCGGCGTCCGCAACGACAATGTCGCCTTCTTCGAGGATACGCAACGCGGCTACAAGCAAACCGCGTTCTTCGCCTCGGTGGACTTCGACATCGTTCCGAAAGTGCTAACGCTGACTGCAGGCGCCCGGCATTACAAGTACACGGTTGCGCAGACGGGTTGGGTAGGCAGCAGCTTCGGCTGCTTCGAAAAAGGCACCGCGTCTTGCATCGCCGGTGGCACCAACATGGATACCGAGAAACTGGATGCCTCCTACTCCGGCACCAAGAGCCGCGCTAACCTGACCTGGCATATCACGCCCGACACCATGTTGTACTTCACTTGGTCGCAGGGCTACCGGCCTGGTGGTTTCAACCGCTCAAGTGGATCTGCGTTGACAGGTACGGATGGCAAACCGCAGTTCTTCAAACCGCTCGCCTACGCGCCCGACACGCTCAACAACACCGAACTGGGCTGGAAGACCGAGTTCCTGGATCACCGCATCCAGATCAACGGCTCCGTCTACGAGGAGAAGTGGAAGAACGTGCAGACCGCGCTGTTCAACCCCGGCGTTTTCGGCAACCTGACCTTTGCCACCAACGGTCCCGACTACAAGGTCAAGGGCCTGGAGTTGCAAATCAACGCGGTCGTCGCACCGGGGCTCACGCTGATGGGCTCGGGCTCGTGGAACAGCAGCAAGCAGACCAACTCACCGCTGCTCGTCGACAACAACCCGGCCAGCAACAACTACGGCAATCCCATCACACAGTACGTGTTTCGCGGACAACTGGTCTCGGCGCTGAATCCCTTTGGCAAGTCCGGCGGCGTCACCGCTTACTCACCGTCGGCGCAGTGGAATTTTCGTGCGCGGTATGACTGGAAGGTCAGCGAATACAAGTTCTTCGTGATGGGCGGTGTGCAACACGTGGGCACCATGTACACGCAGGTGGACAACGGCACGAACGGCGATACGGTGGTGAACATCAGCACCACCCTGACCCGTTACAAGATGCCGGCGTATTCCACTTATGATGCTTCAGCGGGCGTGGCCAAGGACAACTGGAACGTGCAGCTCTTCGGCCAGAACCTGACCGATTCGGATGCCAGCGTGTTCACCTCCTCGGCGCAGTTCATCCGTTCGGAAGTGCCGTTGCGGCCGCGGGTGCTGGGCGTAAAGTTCGGCATCAAGTTCTGATGCGCAGTCCTTGCAGCCGGACGGCCGGCAGCGGGTAGAATCGAAGGCGGGCAGCGCTGCCCGC
>JAFEGC010000438.1 GCA_018240265.1 Pseudomonadota bacterium
CCGTCAGACGCAGCAGGTCCAAGGCGTCTTTGCGCACCAAAAACTCACCCCCGCTCCACGCCATGGTGTGAATCTCGAGGCGGCGGGCGGGGATCATGATCCGATCCCGGATTTCCGCTAGGGTCAGTTCGCTGCGAACGCTCCGGCGCACTTTCCGCGGATCATTACTGCCGGTCATGCACATTGGGCAGCGCAGGTTGCATCTGCGAGTCGCCTCGAAGTAGACGACCTGAAACCGATACTGCATAGCACGATCCTCTTTCATGTCGAGCACACCGCCTGCCAGAAGCGGATTTCTTATCCTCTGCACGCTTAGCGATGTCAAGCCATCGATGAGATCGGATGGAAAAGATGTCGCCGGCGGCCATCTGTGTGACCACTGCAGGCCGACGTTGGCTCTGCCCCCGGGGCCACCCTCATGATGCGGGTCCAGCAGCGAGGAAGCCAACCATGACCGATCCCATCAAGTTCCTGAACGCCTCGGAAGCCGCCGGGCGACTCGGCGTCACGGCCAAGGCGCTGCGACTTTACGAGCAGCGAGGCCTGATAAGCCCAAGGCGTACCGCGGCCGGTTACCGGGCCTATGGCCCCGATGAGTCGATTATTCTTTGCCCCGCAAATCACAGCCCGCCCATGCTTGTCACTCCATATCCCGGCGCGTCGGGATACGAGGCAGCCGCGACATGTCTCGCCTCCCCCAAGGTCCGAGCGAGGGTCGCTTGCTGTCCCCAGGCGGCGTGATGAAAACACCTATTCGCTCCTACAGACCTGGTGATGATCGACGGAACCGGTTGTGTTTACCACTCGCAACATACAGGCTTGCATCTTCATGCCTTAACGGAACAAGCAACCGCCATGTCGAATCCTGATGTTGAACTCCGCTGCCGATCGAGCTTCGAGAAACAGCAATTCATGACCACGCTCGGAGCCCGGCTGACCGTGGTTCGACCCGGCGAGGTCGTCATTGAACTCCCCTTCTCCGCTCGTCTGACGCAACAGCACGGGTTTTTGCATGCCGGCGCAGTGACGACGATAGTGGATACCGCATGTGGTTATGCCGCCTTGACCCTCATGCCTGAAGGCGCCGCCGTGCTTTCCGTGGAGTTCAAGATCAACCTGATGAAGCCCGCGGTCGGAACAACTTTCCGGGCGGCAGGGAAAGTACTCAAATCAGGCAAGAGTTTGACGGTCTGTTCCGGCATCGTGGAAGCCCTGGCTGAAAACCGATGGACCACGATTGCCGTCATGCAAGCCACCATGATGGCCATAATGGACCGAAAGGGCCTCAAGGATTGATGGCGTCTCTATGCTCAGGTGCCGGCTGCTTTTCGGCTGCAACTTAACGTGGCTCAAGTAGCCCTTGCACCACGGCGATCGCCGCTCTAGCGTGCCGCGCTTGGGAGATGGCATCCTCCCGCACAACAACCGCCGCAAGGCTGATGACGCCTACCTCACGCACCGTGTGCAGCGCCGTGCGCGCGCGTATGAAGTCGGCCGGCGCCACTACGATCTGGGCAACGATTTGTACGAGGCGATGCTCGATCCCCGCATGATTTTGCAGCTGTGGCTATTGGCTGGACGCCACCACGCTCGAGGCGGCCCAGGAGGCTAAACTCGAGCTAGTGTTTCGCAAGTTGGGTTTGCGACCGGGGCAGCATGTATTGGACGTGGGATGCGGTTGGGGTGGGGCGTTGAAACTGGCGGCGGAAAGGCACGGTGTGAAAGGAACCGGTGTCACCGTTTCGCGATCGATGGGCTTTTTCTGATTCGCGGCCGGCAATGCATCGGTGAACACTACGATCGTACCTTGCTCGCTTGGCGACAGAACTTTGAGCGCCATTGGCCGGCGCTTCGAGCTCGTCGCGACGAGCGCTTCTTTCGAATGTGGGATTTTTACGTGAGCGCGAGCGCGAGCCCGGTCTCGTTTCGCGCCCGCAAGCTGGATGTCTGGCAGGATCTTCTGGCACCGTTACCGGCTTGAAAGGACAGCATGCCCTCGAACCCCAATCCCACACGGCCGTCACCGAAATCCCCGAGCCGCATCGCATTCCGGTTCGTGCTCCTCATCGGCATCCTGAGTGTCTTCGCCGATTTCACCTATGAGGGCTCGCGGGGAATTCTGGGTCCCTACCTTGCCTCTCTGAATGCCAGCGCGACGGTTATCGGTTTCGTACTGGGTCTGGGCGAACTGCTCGGCTACGGACTGCGACTGGTGTCCGGACGATGGGCCGATGCAACCCGGC
>JAFEGC010000439.1 GCA_018240265.1 Pseudomonadota bacterium
TGTTCGCCTTCGGCAATGCCGGTGAACTCATGGCTTTGCTCCTGGTCGGCATCGCGCTGCACGGCGTGTGCTACGACTTTTTCTTCGTCTCGGGCCAGATCTATATCGACTCCAAGGCGGGCAAGGCCATCAAGAGCTCCGCGCAGGGTCTGATCACGCTGGCTACCTACGGCGTGGGCATGCTCATCGGCTTCTGGGCCGCGGGCCGCATCGTCGATCTGCATGTCATGGGCGCCGTGCATGACTGGAAAGCGATCTGGATGTATCCGGCGGCGTTTGCCGCGCTGGTATTCGCAGCGTTTGCGTTGCTGTTCAAGAACGAAAGCGTGCATTACGAGGCTGTTGGATGAGGGCCAGGATCCGCTGGGGATTGCTGGGCGGCGGACCGGGCTCGCTCATCGGCAGCGTACATCGCATCGCCGCCTCCATGGCGGGCGATTACCAGCTGATGGGCGGTGTATTCAGCTCAGGTTCCGCGACCACCCAGCGTGCTGCGCAGCAGTGGGATCTGAACGAAGATCGTGCCTATCCGAGCCTCGATGAATTGATTCGCGCCGAGCTTGCGCGCGCAACGCACGAGCGCATGCAGGTCATCACCATCGCCACGCCCAATCATCTGCATTTTGACATGGCGCGGCGCTTGATCGAATGCGGTTTTCACCTCGTCTGCGAAAAGCCCATCACTACCACGGCCGAACAGGCCCGGGAGCTGGCGCGGCTGTTGCAGTCACGCCGACAGGTGTTCGCCGTTGCGCATACCTACACCGGCTATCCGATGGTGCGGCAGATGCGCGAGATGATCGCGCAGAACGCCATCGGTCCGGTGCAGAAAATCGACGTGCAGTATTATCAGGGCTGGATCAATCCGATCATCCACGATCCGAGTCAATGGCCCAAGGTCTGGCGCCTGGACCCGAAGCTGGCGGGTCCGAGTTGTTGCATCGGCGATATCGGCGTACATGCCTTCAACCTGGTCGAATACACCACCGGTCTCACAGTGGATCGGGTGCTGTCCGATCTGGACGGCTTGCATCCGGACAATGTACTGGACGTGGACGCGACGGTGCTGCTGCGCATGAGCAACGGCGTACGCGGCGTATTGCGCGCCAGCCAGATCGCCACCGGCGAGGAGAACCGCTTGCACATCGCGGTGTACGGGCGCAGCGGTGGGCTCAAGTGGCTGCAGGAAGAGCCCAACAGGCTGGAGTGGTTGCGGGAAGATCAACCGATCGCGGTGCTGAAGCCGGGTCACGCCTACGATGCACCGGCGGCGCAGGCCGCCTCGAAACTTCCGCCGGGACATCCGGAAGGCTTTATCGATGCCATGGGCAATCTGTACCGGGGCGTGGCTCGCGCCGTGCGCGGCGAAGCGGTTGCCGCGGGTGATTATCCCGGCATCGAGGACGGCGTGCGCGGCATGTGCTTCCTGGAAGCCGTGTTGCAGTCCTCGCGCGAGGCCAATCGTTGGGTGCTGCTATGAAGCGCGCGTCAACTGGGCGACTGCGCATCTGAAGCGGCCGCCCCTGCGGGTTCCCGCGAGGTGCGAACAGGTTCAGCTGCGAAACGGTACGCGCCCGATTCCTTGAGCCGCTAGCCCTAAAGCGGGCAGCACCTCGTGTTGCAGGGCGTACATGGCCGCGGCCGCCTGGTCGATGGCATGCACGAAGGCCAGCGACCCCTTGAGCAGAGGCGCCAGCGCCGCCCGGTCCTGGATGCGCGCCGGCGAAAATTCGTGTTCGACCACCAGGAAGGTATCAGCCGGATCAATGGGCAGCAGCTCGCGGGCGGCAAGCTGATGGTCCAGCCAGTCAACGCTGCGGTTCTGCAGATAGGCCAGAGGATCGTGGCGCGCCGTGCCCGGCAGCTCGTGTTCGCAAAGAACGGTCTGTTTCTTCCAGGCGTGGCGCAGATCTGCCGGGTTGGTTGAAATCGCCCCGTCGCGCCAGTCGCCGCGCTGCAGGGTCTGGCCGCCGTAGCCCCAGGCGGATACGCCGCAGGTATCGATGACCTGACCCTTCACGTGGAAACCGTCGATCAGGAAAGCATAACCCTGGTCTTTGAGGTACTGGAAAATCGAGCGAGTATCCTGGCCCATCAGAATGGCGTGCGAAGGATCGTAATGAATGCGGAATTGATCACCGACGCCGTGACGCTCGCAGATGCGGTGCAGGGCGATCCAGGGCCCTGGCGCGTAGGCGAGGTTGTTGTGCCATAGATCCGTGGCGTTCCAACC
>JAFEGC010000043.1 GCA_018240265.1 Pseudomonadota bacterium
CTGGTTCGCCATCAATGAATGGCTCCTGATGCGCGCGGCGCGGCGGTTGCAGCCGCCGTGACCGGGCCATGAACACCGCGTCCCCGCAATTGGAACGTTATCTGGCGATGGCCGGACAGTTCGCGCTCTATGCGCTGTTCGCCGGCGCCATCGCGCTGCTTTCCCGTTGGCCAATCTATCACCAGCTTGGCGATGACCAGGCGCTGATCATGCTGAGCATTGTCCACGAGGGACAGCGGCTCAAACTCTGTGCACAGCGCACCCCGGAAGAACTGGCCAGGCTCCCGCCGAACATGCGTGCGCCACTCGACTGTCCGCGCGAGCGGGCGCCGCTCGCGGTGGAGGTGGAACTGGATGGGCGGCTGGCAGCGCACCAGGTAGCGCAGCCTTCGGGTCTGTCACGTGACGGACGAGCCTCACTGTACCAGCGGCTGGTCACGACCGCGGGCAACCATCGCATCACCGTCAGACTCCGCGACCGGGCACGTGCGCAGGGCTTCGACTACCAGCGCGAGGCGACGGTGCAGTTGCGGCCGGCCCAGGTGCTGGTGATCGATTTCGAACCGACCAGCAAAGAGATCACCTTCCGATGATCCAGGAACCCTGCATGATGGACGCGCCGGCTGAACGCCCGAGTTTCGCGCACGCCCTGGCAGTACCGCAGTCCGGCATCGATGCGGTCGCGCGCGGCTGGTTGTGGCTGGGACTGTCCGCGCTGACCGGCTCGGGCGTGTTCGCCATCCTGCTGGTGCTCTCGCGCACCCCGTTCGTGAACCAATGGCTGCCGGTGGCTGATTTCTTCAGGATCGCGCTGGTGGTGCATGTGAACCTCTCGGTGCTGGTGTGGTTCGTGGCGCTGGCCGGCACACTCTGGTCAATGGCCGGGTCGGGCCGGGCGCGCGGGTTGGCGTGGGCGGCATTGGGCCTGTGCGTCCTCGGCACCGCATCGATGGTGGCATCACCCTTCGTCGAGACCGGCACGCCGATCATGGCGAACTACATTCCGGTGATCGATGGCCGCGTATTCCTGGCCGGCCTCGCCTCGTTCGGGCTCGGTGGCACCGCGCTGGTGCTGCGCGCACTGCTCACCAGTCGGCGCATCGACCCAAGACTGACCGGCGATGGGGCGCTCCGCTTCGGGCTCAATGCGAGTGCGGTGGCTGCAGCCGTCGCCGTGCTGGCATTCGGCGCCTCGCTCCTGCTGGTTCCCACAACGCTCGATCCGCAGACCTACTACGAGATCCTGTTCTGGGGCGGCGGGCATGCATTGCAGTTCGTATGGACCCTGCTGATGCTGGTGGGCTGGCTGTGGCTTGCGGGCGCAACGGGCGCGCAGGTTTCGCTGAGTCCGCGCCTGGTCGTATTCCTGCTCATGCTGGCGCTGGTGAGCGTGTTCGTCACGCCCTACGCCTATTTCAGCACCGGTGTCACGTCCGTGGAGTTCCGCTCCATCAACACCTGGGCCATGCGCCTGGGGGGCGGTGTCGCCGCCGTTCCGATCGGCCTCGCGGTGGTGCTCGGCCTGGTGCAGGCCGGTCGCTCGCGGCTGGCAAGCCAGGCGCCGCTCCGTGCGGCGCTGATCAGCTCGATGGCGCTGTTCGGTGCGGGCGGCGCGATCGGCGTGATGATCAACGCCAGCAATGTGCGCATCCCCGCCCACTATCATGGTTGCATCGTGGCGGTGACGCTGGCACTAATGGGATTGGTCTATGTGCTGCTGCCGCGGTTCGGCTACCGCGCCCCGGCGGGGCGCCTGGCCTGCTGGCAACCGTGGCTGTATGGCGCAGGCCAGCTGCTGCACATCATCGGACTGGTCTGGTCCGGTGGGTATGGCGTGCAGCGCAAGGTGGCGGGGGCCGAGCAAGTGCTGCGCACACCGTCCGAGATTGCCGGCATGGGCCTGATGGGTGTTGGGGGGCTGATTGCCATCATCGGCGGCCTGCTGTTCGTCGTGGTCGTTGCAAGATCGATGCGGCGGTTGCCGGCATTCACCGGGGAAGGCGCATGATCGAGGCGTTGCAGCGGCTGCTACGCTGGATGTTCATGCGCATGGAGGCCGTGTTCAACCGTGCCTTCGGCGATCGCATCAATCCGCTCTATTATCTCGGGTCCATCGCCTTCTTCCTGTTCTGGGTGGTGGCGGTTACCGGCCTTTACCTCTACATCTTTTTCGACACAGCGGTGTCGGGCGCCTACTCGTCGGTCGAGGCGCTGACCCATGGGCAGCGATTCATCGGCGGGATCGCGCGCAGTGTGCACCGTTATGCCTCCGACGGCATGGTGCTGACCATGACCATGCACCTGCTGCGTCATTTCGCCTTCGATCGCCTGCGGGGTTTTCGCGCCTTTTCCTGGATCACCGGCGTAGCCTTGATCTGGTTCGTCTACATCAGCGGCATCGGCGGCTACATGCTGCCCTGGGACCGGCTGGCCCAGTTCGTGACGGTGTCGACCTTCGAGTGGCTCGACTGGCTTCCGGGCTTCGGCGGCAACCTGATCCGCAACGTCATCTATCCCAACAGCATCACCGACCGGTTCTTCTCGCTCCTGGCCTTCCTGCACATCGGCGCGCCACTGCTGACCTTGCTGCTGATGTGGGTGCACGTGCAGCGCGTGCCCAAGGTGAGCACCAATCCGCCGCGGCCGATCGCCATCGGCATGCTCGCCACGATGCTGTTGCTGGCGCTGTGGCAGCCGGTGGTCAGTCAGGGTGGCCAGGCGGATGTCACCCAGGCGGTGCCGCGCGTGGCGCTGGACTGGTTCTATCTCGCCGTCTATCCGCTGGTGCATTCGATACCGCTCGGCTGGCTGTGGGGAGCACTGATGGCACTCACGCTGCTGCTGGTCGCGCTGCCCTGGTTGCCGCTGCGGCGTGCCGGCGCACGGCGCGTGCTGCGGATCGAATTTCATCCCGGTCCGCGTCCGGTCAAGGCGCAGCCCGGAGAGACGCTGCTGGAGGCGGGGCTGCGCGCCGGCCTGGCGCTGCCATTCGAGTGTCGCAACGGCGGCTGCCAGGTGTGCCTGTGCAACGTGCTACAGGGTGAAGTCGACCACGGCAACTATCAGCCCGCGTCCCTGACAGAGGCGATGCGTGCCGGCGGCAAGACACTGATGTGCTGCGCGGTTCCGAAAGGCGATGTGGTGGTCGAGGTGGATGTCAAGTCCATCGATCCCGGTGGTGTGGCACCGGTGTTGCGTCGCGAAGGCCGCGTCGAAAGCATGCGCCGGCTCAGCGAGGACGTGATGCAGATCATGGTCTCGCTCCCGGGCGGCGAGCGCATGGATTTCGGCGCCGGGCAGTACATCAACATCCTGCTCGAGAATGGACAGCAGCGCGCCTACTCGTTTGCCAATGCCCCGCACGACAACGCCTTGATCGAGCTGCACGTGAAGCTGATTCCGGGCGGTGTATTCACGACCCGGGTGTTCACCTCGATGAAGGTGGGCGACAAGCTGCTGTTCGAGGGTCCATTCGGGCGCTTCACGCTGCGACCGGGGGAGCGGCCGATCCTGATGGTGGCGACCTCGGTAGGCTATGCACCGATCAACAGCATCCTCGAAGACGCCTTTCATCGCGGCATCCGCCGGCCCATACGCCTGTACTGGGGTGCACGCCAGTTGGGCGACCTGTATAACGTGGAGACGCTCGAGCGCTGGCAGCGCGAGCACGACAACTTCACCTTCATTCCGGTGCTGTCGCGCGCGCAAGGCACTGGCTGGAGCGGCCGCACCGGCCACGTGGACACGGCGATCCTGGAAGACTTCCCGGACCTGCGCGGTTACGAGGTCTACATCTGCGGCTCGGTGCAGTTGGTGTCGAGCGCCGTGCCCGCATTTTTCGCGCACGGGTTGAGCGAGAATGCGTGTTTTTCCGATACGTTTACGCCTTCGCACATGACCTGATCCGCCGCTGCGGGAGACGAAGATGCTCGGGCTGATGCAGGACGAACAGCTGCTGATTTCCTCGCTGATCGAATTCGCCGCCCGCAACCATGCCGACGCGCAGATCGTGTCGCGCCGGGTCGAGGGCGACCTGCATTGCTATACCTATCACGATGCGGCGGTGCGCGCGCGCCGGGTCGCCGCCGCGCTCGACCGGCTCGGGCTCGGGTTCAGCGATCGTGTGGGCACGCTGGCGTGGAACGGCTACCGCCATTGCGAATTGTACTTCGGCATCGCCGGCAGCGGCCGCGTGGTCCACACCATCAATCCGCGCCTGCCGCCCGAGCAGATCGCCTGGATCGCGAATCATGCCGAGGACCGGGTGCTGTGTTTCGACATGACTTTTCTGCCGATCGTCAAGGCGATCTGGAGCAAGTGCGTGACGGTCAGGCACTGGATCGCGCTGTGCGAGGCGAATGCAGTGCCCGCCGATACGGGAATCGCCGGACTGCGCTCGTACGAGGAATGGATCACTGCGGAAAGCGGCGGCTATGCATGGCCCCGCTTCGAGGAACGCAGCGCCGCGGCGCTGTGCTACACCAGCGGCACCACCGGCCACCCGAAGGGTGTCTTGTACAGCCACCGCTCGACCGTGTTGCATGCCTGGGGCAGCGCGCTCCCCGACACGCTTGGCTTGTCGGCGCGCGACTGTGTGCTGCCGGTGGTGCCGATGTTCCATGTCAATGCCTGGGGCATTCCGTACGCCAGCGCGATGACCGGAGCGAAGCTGGTCCTGCCGGGAGCGGCACTCGACGGCAAGTCGGTGTACGAACTGATCGAATCCGAGTCGGTAACCCTGGCGGCGGGCGTACCCACGGTCTGGCTCGGCCTGCTCAACCACATGGCGCAGCACGGGCGGCGCTTCTCGACCCTGCAGCGCACCGTGATCGGCGGCTCGGCGTGTCCGCCGGCGATGATCTCGACCTTCAAGGATACCTACGGTGTGACCGTGCTGCATGCATGGGGGATGACCGAGACGAGCCCGTTGGGGTCAGCCTGCACCCTGAAGCTCAAGCAGACGAGGCTCCCACCCGAGGAGCAGATGGCGGTGCTGGTCAAGCAAGGGCGGGCGATGTTCGGCGTCGAGATGAAGATCGTCGATGCGGGCGGTGAGGAACTGGCGTGGGACGGCAAGACGAGCGGCGATCTGCACGTCAAGGGGCCGTGGATCACGAAGAGCTACTTCAAGGGTGAAGGAGGCGATCCGCTCGTCGACGGCTGGTTTCCGACCGGTGATGTTGCGACAATCGACGCCGACGGCTTCATGCAGATCACCGACCGCAGCAAGGACGTGATCAAGTCGGGCGGCGAATGGATCAGCTCGATCGACATCGAGAACATCGCGATGGCGCATCCCGCGGTGGCGATGGCCGCATGCATCGGCGTGCCCCACCCGAAGTGGGACGAGCGTCCGGTGCTGGTAGTGGTGAAGAAGCCGGGCGCCGAGGTGGCGCGTGAAGAACTGCTAGCGCACTATCATGGCCAGGTTGCAAATTGGCAGATTCCGGACGATGTGATCTTCGTCGAATCGATCCCGCTCGGCGCGACCGGCAAGATGCAGAAAGGGAAGCTGCGCGAGCAGTTCAAGCATCATCCGTTGCCGGTCTGACCAGGTACAGCTTGGCGGATCGATAGAAGCAACCTATCGGATTCATTGCAACTATCAATTTCAACGTCATCCCGTTCTGCGCTACGCTTGCGCCTTCCGCAGCCACGGCTGCATGTCGTCTCCATCAACCCACAGTCAAGAGGTGTGTCGTGAGCAATCTCAAGGGCTCCAAGACCGAGGACAGCCTGAAAGCCGCGTTTGCCGGCGAATCCCAGGCCAACCGTCGTTATCTGTACTTCGCTGCGAAAGCCGACGTCGAGGGCTACAATGACGTCGCCGCAGTATTCCGCTCCACCGCCGAAGGCGAGACCGGCCACGCCCACGGTCATCTCGAATATCTCGAAGCCGTCGGCGATCCCGCCACCGGCCTTCCGTTCGGTGCCACCAGGGACAATCTAAAATCCGCGGTCGCCGGCGAAACGCACGAATACACCGACATGTATCCCGGCATGGCCAAAATTGCGCGCGCCGAAGGTTTCGGTGAAATCGCCGACTGGTTCGAGACGCTGGCCAAGGCCGAGCGCTCGCACGCGAATCGTTTCACCAAGGCGCTCAACGAACTGGGCTGAACCTTCGCGCTTCTTTCTTCGGGGGCGGGGTGGCTCGCAGCGCCGGATGAGGCAAGAGGCCGGCGCCGTCTAACGACGGCGTCGTTTGCACAGCCTCCAGCCGCACCGGCCTTCGGGCTCCCTCCTCCCGCGGTGAAGAGGTTGGCTTGACTTGAGGGAGTCTCGATGAGCAGCGCCCCCGTTTCGCCGCGCGAAGGCAATCTCGAAGCGCCCACGCGCCACCCGCTCGACTGGAAGAACCCCGAATTCTACGATCCGGCCGCAGTCGACAAGGAACTGGAACGGGTCTTCGATATCTGCCACGGTTGCCGCCGCTGCGTCAGCCTGTGCCAGTCGTTCCCGATCTTATTCGATCTGGTCGACGAGTCATCGACGATGGAAGTCGACGGTGTCGCCAAGGCCGACTACGCGAAGGTGGTCGAGCAGTGCTACCTCTGTGACCTGTGCTACCAGACCAAGTGCCCATACGTGCCGCCGCACCCGTGGAATGTCGATTTCCCGCATCTGATGCTGCGCGCCAAAGCCGCGGCGCACCGGCGCGGCGAAACCGGACTGGCGGCGAAGATCCTGTCCGCAACCGATGCGGTCGGCAAGCTGGCGAGCATCCCGGTAGTGGTCGACGCGGTCAACGCGCTGAATCGGACGCCTGCCGCACGCAAACTGCTGGAAAAATCACTTGGCGTGGACCGTGACGCGCGCGTGCCAGCGTATACCGCCAACACCGCGCGCAAGCGCTTGAAGCATCTCGACGGCGCGGGCGTCGCGCAAGCGGCGGGTCGCACGCGCGGCAAGGTGGCGATTTTCGCCACTTGCTACTGCAACTACTCGACACCGCAACCGGTCGAAGATCTCGCCGCCGTGCTGCGCCACAATGGCATCGCGGTGAAGCTGATCGAACGCGAGGTCTGCTGCGGCATGCCCAAGCTCGAGCTCGGCGATCTCGCCGCGGTGGAGCGATACAAGCAGAGCAACATCCCGGTGCTGGCCGCGGCGATCCGCGATGGCTGGGACATCAGCGCGACCATTCCCTCCTGCGTGCTGATGTTCAAGCAGGAACTGCCGCTCATGTTCCCCCAGGAGGAAGATGTGCAACTGGTGAAGCGGCACATCTTCGATCCATTCGAGTACCTCTGGCAGCGCCATCAGGCGGGATTGCTCGACACCCGCTTCAAGCAGGGACTTGGCAAGGTCGCCTACCACGCGCCATGTCACCAGCGCGTGCAGAACATCGGCCCCAAGACCCGCGAGGTGCTTGGGCTGGTGCCGGACACGGAAATTCAGGCCATCGAACGCTGCTCGGGCCACGACGGCACCTACGGCGTCAAGGCAAAAACCTACGCATTCGCGCGCAAGATCGCCAAACCCGTGGAGACGCGCGTGGAGCAGATCGCCCCGCAACACTTCGCCAGCGACTGCCCGATGGCCGGCAGCCATATCGCGCATGGCCTCGGCGACAAACCGCCGGCCGAATCCCCGATCGGCCTGCTGCGCCTGGCCTACGGTATATGACATGCAAAAACTGACCCCGAATGACCTGTATACGCTGGAAGGCTACGCGCGCGAACGCCCCGCGTTCCGAGCCCGCGTGCTCGAACACAAGAAGAACCGCATCGTGCACCTCGGCGATCACCTCACCCTGGTGTTCGAGGATCGGCTGACCGTGCAATATCAGATCCAGGAAATGCTGCGTGTGGAGCGCATTTTCGAGACCGACGGCATCGCCGCCGAGCTGGATGCCTACAATCCGCTGATCCCGGACGGCCGCAACCTCAAGGCGACCATGCTGATCGAATATCCCGACGAGCAGGTCCGTGCACGCAAGCTCATCGAGCTGCATGGCATCGAGCATCGGGTCGCGCTGCACGTCGGCACGCTCGCACCGATCATCGCCATCGCCGACGAGGACCTCGATCGCAGTACCGACACCAAAACCTCGGCCGTCCACTTTCTGCGGTTCGAACTCGATCCGAAGCATGTAGCCGCGTTCACCACAGCCGAAATCGCATTGGCGACCGATCATCCCGCCTACCATGCGCGGCAGGTGCTCAGTACGCCGACAAGAGCCGCTCTCGCAGCCGATTTCGGTTACTGATCTGCCTGCCAGCGGGTTTCGGGGTAGTAGCACATGAACCCGGACCGGCAATGATCTTCCGTCTGACGTAGCCCGACTGCGAACGCCGCCGCCGCTTGCGGTTGCGCACCGGCTTCCAGCCGGTCGAGCACCGCGCGCACCATTGCCGTACTCCTGGTCTTGCGTTCGGTTGGGCCTTCCCGACCCGCGATCTTGACTGACGCGACTCCTGCTGCGGTCAATCGGGCGATGGCGCACAGACCGCAAGGACCGAAAGGGTAACCTGCCTGCGTGGTCGAGAATCCGCAACCGAAGCGATACCACAGCCAGCGTTTGTAGTCCGCATCGTTTTCACGCAACTTGCGTGTCATGCGCTCGGAAATCGGTCTGCCTTTCGCATCGCGGTACTCGAAGGGCCGCTCGTCGATGCAGATCGGACCGCCAAGCTTGGACGGCAGATGTAGGGAATGACAGGTCCCTTCTTCGAAGACGCAACCATCGTTGAGCACGAAGACTTCGAGTTCGATGCCGTTTGCCGCACGCGCCATGCCTTCGATTTCATCCAACGTCACATCGCGCGGCAAGATCACGCGGCGCACGCCGAGATCGCGGTAAAAGTCGATGCCGGCGCTATTGCGGCAGCCCGCCACTGAACTCAGATGGATCGTAAGCATCGGCAAGCGCTGATGCAGGAGAACCACCAGAGCGAGGTCGGCGACGATCACCGCATCGCCGCCGGCCTCGTGAAAACGCTGTGCCAGTTCGAGCAGGGCTGTCTGATAGGTTTCGCCGTAATGCTGCGCATTCAGCACCATGAACAGCCGAGTGCCAGCGCGATGTGCGGCTTCGATTGCGGCATACAACGTGGCCACGCTGTCGAGATTGCCGAAAAAGCGTCGATTGACGGCACCGGTGTTGAAGCGTGCCACCCATTCCTGCGGTACCACACCGCAATAGAGCTCATGCGCACCCGCCGCTGCCTGGGCTTCGATTTCCCCTATCCGACTGATCGGAGCGGTGATCTTCATTTCATATCCCGGAAAAAACCAAGCGCGTTATGCTGCCTGCGGTCGTCGCCGCGCGCACGGCGTGCGTCATGGTGGCATCATGGCGGTAGTAGAGGCTATTGCCGCGTGCATAGGAGACGATGGCCGACCCCTGCCGTTCCTTTTCGACGATGCCGAGGCATTCACGGTGGCAGGCACGTCCTGGCGCGAACTTTTCCGGTCGGGGCTGTCGTAGCGAGCCGATCTTGCACAGGCGACCCTTGGCGACATAGGCGTATGGCACCCGGACGCTGACGGCGAATCCGGGGACGACATACAGGTCGGGCGTCGCGAACGGCGGCACGTCGAGTTCGATATGGATCATGCCGAACCCCTTGAGCAAGCGCCCGAAGCCGGGCTGGGCATAGCTGCTCGGATACGGCTTCATCCACGCCGAGGATGGTACGCGCGGATCCTTGATCATCTTCGCCATCTGGCGTCCGGCAATCAGTGGTCGCGTCGGCGCTTCGGCATGGAGCTGGTGGGCCACGCCCCAATCGTTGACCAGGATTTCCGCCTTGGGCGGCAGGCTGCGCTCCAACTCGAGGATACGTTCCACCAAGGTATCGTTTGCCGCCGGCGTCGCCAGCACCAGTGTCAGCCGGAACCGCTGCGCCGCCGCAATGGCACGTGCCATCTCGTCGGGCTTGGGTAGAAGATGCTCGCAGAATTCGCTGCCGAAATAGAGGTGCGTCACGCACCCATCCTCCGGCAGGCGGTCGAGCAATTCGAGATCGCCCAGGATCGTTGCGATATCCGCCGGCTTCAGCGATTCGCTGCGCTCCAGCGCCGCCAGCTGGCGTGGACCCACCAAAGCCAGTGCGATTTCGGGCGCCTTCATGTAGAAGCGGGTACCGGTGATCGGCGTTCGCTGTAGCACGAGGATATCTTCCTCGCCGCCTCGGCGCAGGCCGTGCGCAATTCATCCCGGTCGTCGAGCATAGCGAAGCTCAGGTTGATGATATTGACTGCGGATAGTACTTCAAACCGCCCGACACGGCAGCCAATGCGTTGATTGTGGACGCGAAAAATGAGACTGCCAGGAAGCTTCATGAACACTATGGGCTCATCCCGTTTGCCGCGCCCGATGACGCTCTACCTGGGACTTGACCGCTGATGGCTGTGGATAAGGAGAAAGTCAGCCTTGAGGAAGATCATGCCATTGCGTCTCCGCTGGACAGCGGCCTCGATGTCCCTAAAGACTGCCCGCGGGGAATATCGCGAGCTATTCCTCTCAGCCCATGGCCGTGACGTGCTCGGGTTCGATCTTGAACAGCACCCGCTTCTCTCCCGGCTGGCGGAACGGATACGCCTTGCCGATGTAGCGCTGCGACAGCGCATCGATGCTCTCGTCCGCGCCCTTCTCCGTGCGCTCCACCACCTTGCCGCGCACTTCCAGGTAGCGGTAGGGATTGGCCGGATCCAGGATGGACAGCGCGACGCGGCCGTCGCGGCTTAAATTTCGGTCCTTCTGCCGGCCGACGGCGGTGTTCACGAGCACGTACCGCCCGTCGAAGGCCACCCACACCGGCGTCACCTGCGGCCGGCCGTCGGGCATGATGGTGGCCAGGTGCGCAAAGGCGGGCTTGTCGAACAGATCTTTGTACTTTTCCGGAATGACCTGGGCCATGGATTCGCTCCGCTGCAAAAGCGTGAGTGTAGCGCGATCCTCAGCCCGGTGTTTCGGACTCCGCCGACGCCGCGTCCGCGATGCGCGCCAGTACTTTGGCGACGATGGCATCGCAGCGCGCGCCGTCGAATCCGAACAGATCGCGCTCGGCCGAGTCGAAATCGCGGGCCAGGGACTCGCGCAGCAGGCTCCGGGCGCGGAAATGCCGGCTGCGCACCGTATCCTCCGGGATGCCCAGCACCTGCGCCACTTCCTCCACCCCGAGCTCCTCGACCGAGCGCAGCATGAACACTACGCGAAAGTTCTCCGGCAACGCCGCCAGCTTGCGCTCCAGCAGGGCCAGCACCTGCAACCGTCCGACCGCCTGGTCCGGTGGAGCCGATTCGTCCACCACCGCATTCACCATCGGCATCGTGTCCTGCGCGCTGATCATGGGAATCACATTCTCCCGGCGGCGCACGCGGCGGCGGCGCGCCAGGCATTCGTTGAGCACCAGCCGCGACAGCCAGGTTGACAGCGCGGCCTCGCCGCGAAATCCGCCGATGCTTCGATACGCCTGGAAATAAGCCTCCTGCAATGCATCCTGGGCTTCCTCCTCGTTGTCCAACGAAGCGCGCGCCAACCGGAACAGGCGCCGGTTGTAACGGCGCATGAGCGATTCGAAGGCCGTGCGCTCGCCGCGCGCAATGCGTCGCGCGAGTCCCAGATCATCTTCCGCGGTAGACGAGGTGTGCGCGGCTTCGCTATGCATCGGCTTGCCCTCAACGAACGATGATCTTCGCCTTCATGGTCGGATGATAGGCGCAGGAATAAGCATACTCGCCCGGCCGGTCGGCGCGGTACGTCCACGACGCCGAGGGCGGGATATCGTGCGAATCGAAGGCCTTGGTATCCGAGGTGACGGTGTGGGGGAACAGATCCTTGTTCACCCACACGATGCGATCGCCTCGGCGCACGGTCAGCGAGGACGGGGTGAACTGCATGTTCTCCACCCTCACCACATGGGTCGCGGCCGCTGCCGTCTGCCCCGCGCCGGCCGCCATACGGGGCAGCGCGATCGCGCACGCAAGCAACGCACCGACCCACCGCGCGCTCATCTCAGGCACCGCTCCCAGCCAGCGAGCTTTGCAGATGTTTCGCATGCTCCAGGTGCGCCTCGAACGCAGGCCGCACCTTGACCAGCAGCGCCTTCAGCTCGGCATTGCTGGCGCTGGGAATCAGGGTCTTGTCCACCGCGTCCAGCACCGCCTGGTGATACGCCACTTCATGGTCCACATAGGCCTTGTCGAAGGCCGACCCATTGAGTTTGCCCAGGTTCGCGAGGTTGTCATCGCCCCCTTTGCGCAGGTTCCGGCTGGTGTCGCTCGATTCCGGCGTGACATGGAGCTTGGTCACGAGGTTCGTGGCCGAGCGGTTCACACCGGTATGATCGGTGATCATCAGCTTCGCGAAGTCCTTGACCTTGCTGGAACTCGCCTTCGACACTGCGAGCTTTCCCGCGTCGATGTCCACTTGATTGGCGGTGACCACGATGGCGGCGATCTGCGGGTCGGTCGGGCCCGCGCCCTCGGCCGCCGCGATGCCCGCCGCCGCAAGCAACGCCATCGATGCAACATAAATTGGTTTCATGAGCCACTCCCGCGTCGTTGAAAAAGGATCCTGCTATTGACTAGATGTCACGGCGGCGGCGAGCGTTCCGGCGAGCAGCGACCCAGGAGACCGTGCGGCGCTCGACGCGACCGCGGTCGGCCACCGGCGTCGTCCGCGCCGCCCCTTTAACCCCGTATGCCCACCCGCCGCGATTCATCTCCTCAGGATCATCACTGGGAGTCGATATGAAACGTCTATGGATCGCTGCATTCATGCTGCTCGGCGCCTGTCAGGCGCAGGGCGTGGGTCGGCTG
>JAFEGC010000440.1 GCA_018240265.1 Pseudomonadota bacterium
GGCCCGGTCGGCACGTGGCTGTAGTCCGCCACGTCGATGAGCAGATCCGCAAGGGCATTGCGCTGAATCCACCGGTGATAAATCGGGATCAACTTGAGGATGTCGAACTTCTCCGCGCCGGTCGCGAAGAACTTGAAGCCGAACTTGTGCAGGTCCATGGGTGCTAGGTTGCTTCCGCGGCGCTTGCTTCAGCGGCTTCCGCCCGCCTGGAAGCTGCCCTGTCCTGGGCCTGCTGCTCGGTCATGCGCTGGTAGTAGCCGTAGGCCGCCTCGATGAACAGCTGCGCCTCCTCGATCAGGCGCCGGGCCTTGTCGGCGGCGAACACCCGCTCCTTGTCGGCATGGCGGTTGAGCAGATACAGCGCGAATTTGCCACCGGCATACTGGCCCGCATCCGGCGACTGGAACAGCTTGGTGTCATAGAAGCGCGACTTGAACTCGGCGACGATGCGCTCCGGATCGTCGTTGAGATCCCACAATTGCGTGCGCACCAGACCTTTCGCGGCAACCAGCATCGATTGGTACGCCGTTTCGTCAGCCTTGTGAAACTCATCCTGCTCGAGTTGAACCTGCGCCTCGAAGTTGCGCTGCTCGGCGGCCTGCAAGTCGAACTCGATCTGTGGCACGACTTCGCCGGCGCACTCGCCGGTGGTGATGTCCGAGATCGTGAACTCGCGCGGATCGCGCCAGTCCGAATACAAGGTGCGGTCCAGCGCATAGGGCGGCACCGAGGCGAACTTGTCGACCATTTCCTTGAGTGCCTTCTTGCCGATACGCGTGACATAGGCCTTGAAGCGCTCGCCTTCCTGCCGCTCGGCCTGATAACGCTGTGTCACGTGGTCGATGAACTCGGGGATGCGCTTGGAAGGCACCGCGCCGATGGTCAGACCGTAGGTGGCGCCGTTGTTCTCCCACTCCCCGCCCATGAGCACGCGGAAGTGCGGCACGGTCGAGCCGCCGATCTTGCGTGAGACGCCGTAGAAACCGATGTCGGCGAGATGATGCTGGCCACAGGAGTTGAAGCACCCGGACATCTTGATGTGCAGATCGCGCACCGCCGCATCGATACCGCCGTGCTGCTGCCGCGCCACGAAGCGCTCGTGCAGTTCGGCGGCCAGCCCGCGGGAGTTGGCGATGCCGAGCTTGCAGGTGTCGGTGCCGGGGCAGGCCACCACGTCTTCGATCTTGCCGGCGCCGCCCAGGGCAAGATCCAGGCGCTTGAGCTCGGCGTAGAGCGCCGGCAGATCGCCCTCGGACACCCAGCGCAGGACCAGGTTCTGTTCGACGGTGGTCCGAACGTTATCGCCCACGTATTTGCGCGCGAGGCTGGCCAGCTGGCGCATCTGCCACGAGGTGATGTCCCCGAGCGGCAGCGTGACGGTCGCCACCACATAGCCCGCCTGCCTCTGCGCGTGGACGTTGGTCGCGCGCCACGCCTCGAACTGCGGATCGAGATGCTCGAGGTTCAGCCTCGAGGAAGGTTTGGCTGGGGTTTCCTGGTAGCGTTCGACGTCCTTGAGGTACTGCGTCCAGCGTGGATCCTGCGGCAGGATCTTGCGCTCTTCGAGCACGAGCCGGCGGAACTCCTCGACGCCGAGTTTCTCGATCAGGAACTTCATGCGGGCGCGACCGCGGTTGCGCTTCTCGCCGAGGCGGGCAAACACGCGGCAGGTGGCCTGCGCCAGCGGCATGATTTCCTCTTCCGGCACGGCGGCGTCGAACAGCTTCGCCTCGTAGGGCACGGCGCCGAGGCCGCCGCCGATCACCACCTCGAAACCGCGGCGGATCACGCCTTCCGACTGCCAGGTCTTGGCGATGAAGCCGAGATCGTGAATGTTGGTCAGGCCGCAGCTGCTGGTCTTGCAGCCGGAGAAGGCCACTTTGAATTTGCGACCCATGTCCTGCGTGTCCGGATGGCCCAGCAGGTGATAGGCGAGCGCCTTGGCATAGGGCGTGGTGTCGAAGGCCTCGCAGCGACAGACACCGGCCAGCGAGCAGGCGGTGACGTTGCGCACCGTGTTGCCGCAGGCCTCGCGGGTGGTGATGTTCACGGACGCCAGCCGGCGCATGAGATCGGGCGCATCGTCGATGTGCACGTAGTGCAGCTGCACGTCCTGGCGCGTGGTGATGTGACAGATGGCGTCGGAGTACTCCTCGGCCACGTCGGCGAGCACGTCCATTTGGTCCGGATTCAAGCCGCCGAAGGGAATCTTGATACGCTGCATCCCCGGTG
>JAFEGC010000441.1 GCA_018240265.1 Pseudomonadota bacterium
CTTCCGCCGAGAATGGCGGTTCTGAATCCGGTGGTAGTACTCTGCGCGTCGGGCCGGTGGAGCTTTCCCATGCGATGCATCGCGGCACTCGTTTCGACCTTGGCGCTACTGCTCGGCGGCAGCTTGCCGGTTATTGCCGCGGACAATGACGCGGCAACACTGTTTCAGCAGCGCTGCGCTGCATGTCACACCATCGGCGAAGGCAAGCGCATCGGCCCCGATCTTCACGGCGTCCTCGAACTCCGTCCTAGGCCTTGGCTGGTGCAGTGGATCATGCACCCGGACCAGATGCTGGCCGCCAAGGATCCGGTCGCCCAGCAATTGCTGCGTGACTTCGGGCAGGTTCCGATGCCCAACCTCGGCATCACCGAACCTGAGGCCGGAGCGTTACTCGATTACATCGGCGCAAAGAGTGTGGCGCAGCCTGCCGCGCCAGCCGCGACCCCGGCGCCGGTCAACTATCCGCCGCCGTATCTCGGGCCGATCCAGAAAACCGCGCTATGGCTGTTCCTCGGATTGACGGCTGCGATCGTCATCGTGTTCGTCGCCGTGGTGCGCAGCACGAGCCAGCCACGCACCCTCGATATGCACAAGGCGTACGGAGTACGCGCCGTGCTGTTCGTCGTCGCAGCGGGTATCCTGCTGGTCACCTTCGTCTTTACCATCGGTCGGACACCTTACGCCGCGGCTCAGGGAACGGCGGACCGCGTGGTGTACGTCACCGCCAGACAATTTGAGTTTCTTTTCTCCACGGCTCCGATCGTGAGCGCAGCCGACCTGACCACGGTTCCAACCATGCGGGACCTGGAACTGCCGGCCGGCACCGAGGTGGAATTCCGGGTGACCGCCCTCGATGTGAACCACAACTTTGCGCTGTATGGCCCTGCCCGCCTGCTGCTGGCCCAGACACAAGCGATGCCGGGCTATGTGAATCGACTGCATGTACGTCTGACGGCACCTGGTCGCTACGAAGTGCTCTGCCTCGAGTATTGCGGCGCGGCTCATCACCTGATGCAGAACGGGCTCACCGTCAAATAGACCCCGGGGGAAATCAACATGCGGCAGCTTAGTCCCGTCACGCTGGCCTGGCTCCTGGTGACGATGCTTCTTTTCCCGATCCTGATCGCACTGGGCATCTTCATGCGGGCGGAGCAGGCGGGCCAACTGGCCGGCCTGCAGTCGTGGTTTTATCCGGCGATGACGCTTCACGGGCTGGGCATGGTTGGCCTGTGGTTCACCGCACCCCTGGCCTGCATAGCCGACGCGCTGCGGCGTTATGTGGAGGCTTCGGAACGGATGGCATGGATCGCCCTAGGCGGAACGATCGCCGGCGTCGCACTGCTGCTGGTCGCCGTCTTTTTGGGACGATTCGCGGCCGGATGGTACTTCCTCTACCCGCTGCCACTCATGGGCGGCTGGCCGCAGTGGTCGACCGTGCTGTTCCTGATCGCCCTGACGGTCCTGGGGACGACTTGGCTGCTCTGGTCGCTGGATCTGTTGCGGGCCATTGCGCGGCGCTATTCCCTGTCGCAGGCGCTGGGCTGGCACTATCTGGCGGGCCGCAGCCAGCCCGAAGTGCCCCCGCTCATCCTGATCAGCACGGTCAGCCTGATCGTGTGCGTGGCCTGCCTGGTGGCGGCCGTGATCGTGGTGGTGCTGTTTTTTGCGGATGTGTTGGGCGGCATCCACAGCGACGCCCTGCTGATGAAGAACCTGACGTTCTTCTTCGGACACGTGATCGTGAACCTGAGCATGTACTTGGGCGCGGCGCTGGCGTACGAGATACTGCCCCTGTACGCCGGCAGACCCTGGAAGGCGAACCGTATTGTCGCCCTGTCCTGGAATACGGTGCTCATCGTCGTCCTGCTCGCCTATTTCCATCATCTGTACATGGACTTCGCGCAGCCACGAACCTTGCAGTACATCGGTCAGGTTGCTTCCTACGTCAGTTCGATTCCGGCGGCAGTGGTCACGATCTTCGGCGCTCTCGTCCTTACGTACCGCTCCTCGATGCGATGGGGGCTCACCCCGGCACTGCTCCTGGCTGGCCTTGCCGGCTGGGCCATCGGCGGAGTTGGAGCCGTCATCGATTCGACCATCGTGGTCAATACCGTGCTGCACAACACGCTGTGGGTGCCGGCACACTTCCACAGTTACTTCCTGATGGGTTTGGTGCTGCTCACGCTGGCGTACTTCTACCATGGTATGGGACCCTCACCCAGTGAGGTGC
>JAFEGC010000442.1 GCA_018240265.1 Pseudomonadota bacterium
CGCCATCGGCGAGGCGCTGGAGGCTTACCAGCAAACACCCGCCGAGTTCAGTCCGTTCACCAGCAAGTACGATGCGTTCCTGCGCGGCGAGGCGCGGCTCAGCGAGCAGGAAGTGCGCGGACTCGCCGCGTTCAACGACCCCTTGCGCGGCAACTGCAACCAATGTCATCGCAGCCAGCTCACGCCACAGGGGCATCTGCCGATGTTCACCGACTTTGGGCTCATCGCGGTCGGCGTACCGAGAAATAAGCAGATCGCGGCCAATGCCGATCCGGCCTATTTCGATCTCGGCGCCTGCGGCCCGCTGCGCAAGGACTTGGCAAACCAGCCCGAATACTGCGGCTTGTTCAAGACGCCGTCCTTGCGCAACGTGGCCACTCGCAAGGCCTTCTACCACAATGGCGTGTTTCACAGCCTGGAAGATGCCGTCGCGTTCTACGCCACGCGCGATACCAACCCCGAACGCTGGTATCCGCGGGGCGCGGACGGCCAGGTGAAAAAGTTCGACGATCTGCCGGTCCGGTACCACGGTAACGTCAACCACGAACCGCCTTTCGGACAACGGCCCGGCGAGCAGCCCTCGCTGTCGCCGCGGGATGTCGAGGACATCGTCGCCTTCCTCAACACCCTCACCGACGGGTTCTCCGCGCCGCGACGCTAACGCCCGGTTCATGGAGGCCTGGACAAAAAATCAGGTGGGCTATAATCCCCCGGCCGTCCCGTGATCGGCAACGCTTCGCGCGAAAGGAGACTCCCATGCCAGCCGACCTCGTCTTCTACACCAACCCCATGTCACGCGGCCAGATCGTGCGCTGGATGTTCTTCACCGCCGGATCCATCGAACAGGCCGTCACCAACCAGGCGCTGATGCCGGCGCAGAAATAGGATCGGCCGTGAACGATGGCAGCTGGCTGCTCGCCGGCAAGCTCGCGCCGCCGCAGCAGCGCGTGAGCGCGGCGCACCGTGCCGCCCTGCTGTCCCGCCTCGATGACAATGCCGATACGGCGCTCTCGGTGCTGGTCTCTCCGCCCGGCTTCGGCAAGACCACGCTCCTCACCCAGTGGTGGCAGTCGCTGCAGCAACGATCCGATGCCGCCGCCTGCTGGCTCACCCTGGACGAGGCAGACTCGGAGCCCGGCCGTTTCATGGCGGGCATCATTCTGGCGGTGGCCGATGCCGGCATCGACGTGGGTTCGCTGGAAATCGCGGCTCGCCAGCAGTCCGTCGACCTGACGGCGCGGCAATTCACGGCAACTTTCCTGAGCCAGATCCGGCACGCGCAGCGCCGGGTGATGCTCATACTCGACGATTATCACCGCGCCGGCTCTCCGGCCATCGATGCCATCGTCGAGCTGCTCATCGAACACGGCCATCCGGCGATTCACGTGGTGATCAGCGCCCGGCAGCGGCCGGCCTTTCACGTATCGGCCTTCGCCGTGCGCGGCCTGGTCACGACGCTGGATGCGGCGGACCTGGCCATGTCCCGCGAAGAAGCCGGCGAAATCGTCGGACAGCAGGTGTCGGGCGAGGACCTCGCGTTACTGCACCTACGCACCGAGGGCTGGGCCGTGGCGCTGCAGCTGGCGCGGCTGTGGCTGGACCGCGGCCATCGCCAGGCAACCTCGCTACGTGAGTTCTCCGGCCGCACCACCGAGATGACGGATTACCTGTCCGAGCAGATCATTCAGGATCTGCCCACCGATTTGCGCGATTTCCTGCTGCAGACCTCGATCCTCGACCGCTTCGATGCCAATCTCGCCGACGCAGTGCGCGGGCGAACCGACAGCGCGGAGATATTGGAACGGCTGTCGCATTTCGATGCGCTGCTGGTGCGCGTCGAAGGCGACCAGAACTCCTACCGCTACCACGCCATGTTTCAGGACTTTCTCAATCAGCGTCTGCATCGCGGTCCGAGCGGCCGGGTCGCGACCCAGCACCGGCGCGCCGCGCGCTGGTTGGCGGACGCGGGCGATCTGCTCGAGGCTGTGAAGCACGCCATCAAGGCGGGCGATGCACGCCTGGCCGTAGAACTGGCGCAAGCGGCCGGCGGATGGGAGCTCGTCCTCCGGCGCAGCGTCGGTTATGTGAGAGCGCTGCTGAAACTGTTCAGCGACGTGTCCATCCGCGCCAATCCGGCTCTGCAGCTCACGCAGGCCTATCTCGACCTCAAGTGCGGCCGCTACGACAGTGCGCGCGAACTGCTGCGCCTGACGCAGGC
>JAFEGC010000443.1 GCA_018240265.1 Pseudomonadota bacterium
GCAGCTCGCGCTGCGCGCGAGCGTCCTCAGCACCGCGGTGCGCGCGCCGCTGAAACTAGGCTTCGACCGAGCCCGCGCGCGCGAGCTGCAATGGCTGTTCACCAACGCGAGCATCGCGCCGCGCACCCGCGAGCATGTACTGGACTCGCTGCTCGGTTTCGTGCGCGCCTGCGGCGTCGAGCCGGGCGAGCCGCAGGCGCGCCTGACGCTGCCCGCGGATGCGCTCGACTATGCACGCGGCCTCATTCCGGATGCGCGGCCCACGCTGCTCATCAGCCCCTGCTCCAGCCGACCGGTGCGCAACTGGCTGGCCGAGCGCTACGCCGCGGTGGCGGACTATGCCGTGCGCCGGCACGGCATGCGCGTGATGCTGGTGGGCGGGCCTAGCGATGCCGAGCGGCGCATGGGCGAGGCCATCGCTGCGGCGTCCGGCGTGCCGCTCGTGAACCAGATCGGCAAGGACACGCTGCCGCTGCTGCTCGGACTGATCCAGCGCGCCGGCGTGCTGCTCACCCCGGATTCGGGGCCGGCGCACATGGCCACCCTGGTGGACACGCCGGTCATCGGGCTGTACGCGGCCACCAACCCAGCCCGCAGCGGCCCGTACGCGAGCCTCGATCTGTGCGTGGACCGCTACGAAGCCGCCTGCCTGAAATTCCGCGGCAAACCCGCGGCGGCGCTCCCCTGGACCGAGAAAGTCGAGGAACCGGGCGTCATGGAGCTCATCGAGGTCGAGGCCGTGCGACAGCGGCTGGACGAGGTGCTGCGGCGGCGCGGCTTTGGCTAGAATGCATTCGCATGAGCGCCGATGACATCCTGGTGCCGGTCTCGCCCGGCGAGCTGATCGACAAGATCACCATCCTGCGCATCAAGTCGGCGCGCATGACCGACGCGGCCAAGCTTGCCAACGTGCGCCGCGAGCTGCAGGCGCTGCAGGCCACCTGGCAGGCGCATCCGTTCTCGCGGCAGGACATCGGCGCGGAGGAACGCGCTCTGCAGCAGGTGAACGAACGGCTGTGGGACATCGAGGACGACATCCGCGACAAGGAGCGCGCAAAAAGTTTCGACGCGGACTTCGTGCGCCTGGCGCGCGCGGTGTATTTCGAGAACGACGAGCGCGCCGCGCTCAAAAAGCGCATCAACCAGAAGCTGGGCTCATCGCTGGTGGAGGAGAAATCCTACCGCGATTACAAGGGCTGACTCACAACCGGCGCATCCACTTCAGCTTGGCCGCGCTGTAAGGGGGATAGCGCAGATCGACGTCGAAGCGCGTAGCTCGTGTCATGACTGCCTTCATGTGACTGAAGGTTTCGAATCCGTACCAGCCGCCGTAGCGGCCCATGCCGCTCGGGCCGACGCCGCCGAAGGGCAATTCGGGCGCGACCCGGAACACCACGGCATCGTTGATGCACACCGAGCCCGCCGCCAGTTCCTCGGCCAATTGCCGCTGCAGCCGCGGGTCGCGGGTGAAGGCGTAAATCGCCAGCGGCGCCGGCCGCTCGCGTATCAGCGATACGGCCTGCGCAGTGGAGCCCACCGACAGCACCGGCAGAATGGGTCCGAATATTTCCTCCTGCATCAGTGCGCTGTCCGGCGGCGGATTCACCACCACGGTGGGCGCCAGATAACGCTGCGCGGCATCCGCCTGGCCGCCGATGAGGACGGTCTGACCTTGCAGATAGGATTGCAGCCGCGCCAAGTGCCGCTGGTTGACGATGCGCCCGTAGTCGGGGCTGCGCGCGGGATCCTCGCCGTAGAACATGCGCAGACGTTCTGCCAGCGCGCTGAGAAACGGCTGCAGCACGCGCTCATCCACGTAGAGATGATCCGGCGCGATGCAGGTCTGACCGGCATTCATGAACTTGGCCCAGGCGATACGCGCCGCGGCCACACCGATGTCCGCATCGAGTCCCACGATGCAGGGGCATTTGCCGCCAAGTTCCAGCGTCACCGGCGTGAGATGCTGAGCGGCGGCGCTCATGACCAGGCGACCCACCCGTTCGTTGCCGGTGTAGAGAATGTGATCGAAGCGCTCGGCAAGCAGCGCGGTGGTCGCCTCGGCGCCGCCCTCGACGATGGCAAGCGCCTCGCTGTCCAGGTAGACCGGCAACAACTCCGCCCAGACAGCCGAAGTTTGCGCTGCAACCTCGGAAGGCTTGAGCACGACGGCGTTGCCCGCCGCCAGCGCCGCCACCAG